>NZ_JBEOWS010000058.1:0-35625 GCF_040296125.1 Streptomyces sp. NPDC002265
GGGGGGCGGGGGTGGGGGCGGCGCCGCCTGCGACCGCGGGTGATTCCGGGCGCCCGCGCGCGTGCCCCGCTCGCGCCACGCGCGGCGCTCCTTAGCATCGACCGCATGCCCTCCACCCCCCGTACCCCACCGCTCCGCACCCGGTGGGCGCTGCGTGAGCCGGCCACCGGAGCCGCTGTGCTGGCGACCGGCATCCTGTCGGTCGGACTGGAGCAGACGGGGTACGAGGTGCTGTCCCGGATCGCCCTGGTGCCGGCCTGCGCCGCCTGGCTGGCCCTGGCGGCGGGCTTCGCCGTCCAGCTGCTGTGGGAGCGGGAGGCCTGGGTGCGCCGGGCGGGCACGCCGGCGGCGCTCACCGCGGTCGCCGCGACCACCGTGCTCGGCACCCGTTTCTCGCTGCTGGGGTGGCAGACCCTGGCCGAGGCGCTGCTGGCGCTGGCCGCCGTGCTGTGGCCGGGGCTGCTCGTCGTCGTTCTGCGGCACTGGGGGCCCCGTATGCCGGGGGCGGTGTTCCTCGCGTGCGTGGCCACCCAGGGGCTCGCGGTTCAGGCCGCGACCCTCGCCGCGGCCCTGTCGACGGCCTGGCTCGCGCATACGGCGCTGGTGCTGTTCTGGCTGGGGCTGGTGCTCTACGTCCTGACGCTGGCCCGCTTCGACCCGCGCCAGACGGTCGAGGGCGCCGGCGACCACTGGGTGGCCGGCGGGGCGCTCGGCATCTCCGCGCTGGCCGGGGCGCAGCTGCTCGCCGCCGACAGCGCGCGCCTGTATCTGTGGAACGACGACGACCGTGGCGTCCTGCGCGTCATGACCGTCGGCCTGCTCGTCCTCGACCTGTGCTGTTACGCCTGTCTGCTGACGGCCGAGCTGCGGTGGCCGCGGCTGCGCTACGACGTGCTGCGCTGGTCGACCGTGTTCCCGATGGGGATGTCGGCGGCAGCGGCCACAGCCGTCTCCTCGGCCCTCGGCGTGCCGTGGCTGAAGGGGCTCGGTGAGGTGCTGCTGTGGGTCGCGGTGGCGGTGTGGGCCGCCGTCGCCGTGGCGGCGGTGCGGGCGGTCTCGGCGGCCGCCCGCGCCGACGTCAGGTCCACAGCACCGCGATGAAGATGTTCGCCGTGGTCAGCAGGCCCACCAGGCCGAACAGGTTCTTGTCGACCGTCTCCTCGTCCCGCTTCACGTAGACGAGGCCGAGGATCACGATCAGCAGGGCCAGTTTCACGCCGATCTTGATGTTGTTGACCGGGTGGTCGTCGGCCTGGTTGAGGCCGACCAGGATCACACCGGTGACCAGCATCGTCGCCGCGCCGTGCAGCATCGCGGGGACGAAGCGGGCGGTGCCGCGGCCCATCGCCTTCATCTGGGTGAGGAAGCCGCCGAGGAGCGCGGCGATGCCGATGATGTGCAGGCCGACGAAGAGATGGATGAGTACGTCCATGAGGCCGGAGCCTAACCAGAGGCGCCCGTGCCGCCGGACACCGCCCCGCCCCGCCGCCGCGCTCGGGCCGCCCGCCCGGCCCGCCCGCGCGCCTCGGTGACTGCTGCATATATGCGCGCCATAGCACCGCGTAACCCGCTCGCGGCCGGAAATCCTGCCATCGGTCATCACACTGCGTGAAGTCGACGGCTCCTGGTGCCAGTCCTGGTCACCAAAGGTCACCTTCCGATCCGATCGCGACAGTTCCGTACATGGCGTTATCCACCCGACATAAACGGGCTTAGCGTCCTCCCCCAGGTGACCGGCTCCCCACCGCCGTCCGGACCAGGGGCGGCAGTCGGCCACCACCGCCGAGAAGGTCCGGCGGCGGCCCGCTCCCCCTGTGTGTGGCCGCCGCCGGACGCGTGGACCGCCCCCGGGCGGCCGTACGTCCGCTCCCCTGGCGGCCGTGCGTCCGCCCGGCGGCCGGCTCCGGAACAGGCGGTCGTACGAAAGGACGTGCAAGGCCACGTGGCAGCGCACCGAAAGCCCCGCCCGCGCTCGCTCAGCGGCAGTACGGTCCGTACCGCCGCCACGCTCGCCCTCGCGGGCGCGGCGACCGCGACCGTCTTCGACGGAACCGGTCACGCCGAGCCGAATCTGACGCCGGGGCAGGTCAGGGCCAAGGTGGACAAGCTGTACCAGGAGGCCGAGGCGGCCACCCAGAGGTACGACGGCGCCCACGAGAAGGCACAGGCCGCCGAGAAGCGCCTGGGGACCCTGCGGGACGAGGCGGCCCGCCGCGAGGACCGGCTCAACTCGGCGCGGGACGCCCTGGGTTCGATAGCCGCCGCCCAGTACCGCGCCGGCGGCATGGATCCCGCGCTGCAACTCGCGCTCTCCGACGACCCCGACCAGTACCTCGAAGGCGCCGCCTTCGCCGAACGGGCGGGCGACCGGCAGGCGGGCGCCGTCGCCCGGGTCCGCGGGCAGCTGCGGGAGATCGAGCAGCTGCGCGGGGCCGCCCGCCTCCAGCTGACCTCGCTCAAGGCGCGGCAGGCGGAACTGCGGCGCGAGAAGCGGACGATCACCGGAAAGCTGGCCGCGGCACGGCAGCTGCTGGCCCGGCTGCCGGCCGCCGAGCGTGCGCAGGCGCTCGGCGACGGCGGCAGCACGGCCCGGGCCTCGCGGGGGACGGCGGCCGCCCGCGCCGGCCTCCAGGCGCCGGGCGCCGCCACGGCCGCGGCTCCGGACTCCCGGGCGGCGGACGCCGTCGCCTACGCCTACTCCAAGCTCGGCAGCCCCTATGTGTGGGGCGCCACCGGACCGGACGCCTTCGACTGCTCGGGGCTCGCCCAGGCCGCGTACCGCGCCGCCGGAGTCTCGCTGCCCCGCACGACGTACACCCAGATCGGCGCGGGCCGGCGGGTCTCCCGCTCCGAACTGCTCCCGGGCGACCTGGTGTTCTTCTACTCGGGCATCACGCACGTCGGCATCTACGTCGGCGACGGCCAGATGATCCACGCCCCCAACCCCTCGGCGCCGGTGCGGCTCGCGCCCATCGACGAGATGCCGTTCGCGGGGGCGACCCGGGTCGTGTGAGGGCCCCGGCGGACGGGCCGCGAGGACGGGCACGAGGTGCCCGGCGCTCCCGGAGGCGGTCAGGAACCGCGCGGGAACGGCCGGAAAGAGACCGGGCCGGGCGGCGCCTGAACGATCAAGTGCACCACGGCACGGTAGCGTCGGCGCGCGGAGCGGCAGTGTGCCGCGCCCGTACACCGTCCGTCGTCGCGCCGTCGTCCAGGCGCCGTCCGAGAGGGTCCCGATGCCCGGGTCCATGCTGCCGCCTCCCCCACCGCCGCCCCACGACCGGACCTGGCCGGACCGCGGGGCGCTGCTGGCCGACCGGTGGCGGGCGCTGGAGGAGCTGCGCGGGCACAGTCTCGGGGTGCACCGGGTCCTGCTGCTGTGGCTGCTGGCGCTCGCGGCGGTCATCGGCTGGTCGCTGCTGGTGCTGCCGCTCCAGCAGCGGCAGGAGGCGGACGCGACGGGCCTCGTCCTCGCTCCCCTCTTCGTGCTCCTCGGCCTGGCCGCCCTCACCCCGCCGGTCGTCGCCGTCTTCCTCGCCATCCGCCGGGACCGCCAGCTGAGCGGGCTCCTCGACGCCTGGCTGGCCCTGGACAGCCACCCGCAGACGGACGCCCGGCTGCGCTCCCCCGGCCTCAGCCTGTTCTGGCTGCTGTCGTCCTCGGCGATCGGCGCCACGGGACTGTGGGCGTCGCTCGCGACCGCGGCGGGCGCGGAGCCCGGCCGCTCGGCCTACGGCGATGTCGCCCTGCGCATGGGCATCGGCACGATCCTGTGGCTGACGGGCCTGATCGGCGTGGTGAAGGCGGTACGGCACTACCGGTGGGCGCTGCGGGCACTGGGCCCGGCACCGGCCCCGGGGCACCGCTAGAGCCCCTGGGAGCCTCATCCTCTAGGGTCCGGCGCCCGCCGCTCACACCAGCCGGCGCGCCGTCGCCCACCGGGTCAGCTCGTGCCGGTTGGAGAGCTGGAGCTTGCGCAGGACCGCCGAGACATGCGACTCGACGGTCTTGACCGAGATGAACAGCTGCTTGGCGATCTCCTTGTAGGCGTACCCACGGGCGATCAGCCGCAGCACCTCGCGCTCGCGCTGGGTGAGGCGGTCGAGGTCCTCGTCGACCGGCGGGGCGTCGGTGGAGGCGAAGGCGTCGAGGACGAACCCGGCCAGGCGCGGGGAGAAGACCGCGTCGCCCTCCTGGACCCGGAAGACGGAGTCGACCAGGTCGGTGCCGGTGATCGTCTTCGTCACATAGCCCCGCGCGCCGCCGCGGATGACACCGATCACGTCCTCCGCCGCGTCCGAGACGGACAACGCGAGGAAGCGCACCGGCCGCTCGGCGTCGGCCATCAGCGGGGCGCAGCGGCGCAGCACCTCGACACCGCCGCCGCCCGGGAGGTGGACGTCGAGCAGGACCACCTCGGGCCGGGTCGCGGTGATGACCGTGACCGCCTGGTCGACGTCCGCGGCCTCTCCGACGACCTCGACACCGGTCTCGTCGGTCCGTCCGATCTCGGCCTGCACCCCGGTGCGGAACATCCGGTGGTCGTCGACGAGGACCACGCGCACATGACGCCCGGCCCCGCCCGCCGTCCCCGCCGTGCCGTTCGTCTCGGTCGGCTCGCTCATGACGTCTTCTCCGCCCTCTCCATCTCCAGTTCGACCTCCGTGCCGCCGTCCGGCACCGCCCGCAGCCGGGCCGTGCCGCCGTGCCGCTCCATGCGGCCGATGATCGATCCCCTGACGCCCATGCGGTCGGCGGGTATCGAGTCGAGGTCGAAACCGGGACCGCGGTCCCGGACGGACACGAAGACCGACCTCCCCTCGACCTCCGCGTAGACCTGCACGGCGCCGCCGTCGCCACCGTACTTGGCGGCGTTCACCATTGCTTCCCGCGCGGCCTGCATCTGTGCCCCGGTCCGCTCGTCGAGCGGGCAGTCGCCGACGACCACGACCTCGATGGGGACGCCGTGCTTGTCCTCGACCTCGGCGGCGTTGCGCCGGACCGCGTCGGCGAGGGTGGTCGGCTCGTCGGCCTCGTCCTTGCCGGTGCCCTCCGGCTTGTACAGCCAGGTGCGCAGGTCGCGTTCCTGGGCGCGGGCGAGCCTGCGCACCTCGTTCGCGTTCTCCGCGTTGCGCTGGATCAGGGTCAGGGTGTGCAGCACCGAGTCGTGGACGTGGGCGGCGACCTCCGCGCGCTCCTGGGCGCGGATGCGCATCAGGCGCTCCTCGGAGAGGTCCTGGGTCATCCGGACCAGGTAGGGCCCGGCGAGGAGGGTGATGCCGACGAGGACCGCGAGGGCCGCCTGGAGCACCGAGCCGAGATGGGCCGCGGAGCCCTGGAGCACGAAGACGCCGGAGACACCCGCGGTGACCAGCAGGACACCGCCCACCGCGCGCAGCAGGGACAGGGTGCGCTTGCGGCGCCCGACCTCGACCCAGCGGGCCCGCCGGGCGTTGTCCGCCTGGCGCCAGACGAGGGCGACGCCCGCGCCGACCAGGACGGCCGGCAGGAGGTACGCCTTGGCGCCGTTGCCCAGGTTCACGCTGCTGACGAAGACCATGGCCACGACGACCATGAGCAGCAGGGCGACGATCTGCCCCTTGTCGGGCTTGCGCGCGACGAGTCTGCGCCGGCCGTCGGGCGAGGTCTCGGCGCTGACCAGGGACGGGGGTCTCTGGCCGCCCACACCGCCGACGCCGAGCGGGACGAAGAACCAGAAAGCGGCGTACAGCAGGGCGCCGAGGCCGTCCGCCATGAACAGGCCGACGAAGACGAGCCGCACCCAGATCACGGGCAGCCCGAGATGCCCGGCGAGCCCCCGCGCCACACCGCCGAGCCAGCGCCCGTCGCTGCTGCGGTAGAGCTTGCGCGGGGGCCGCGGTTCGGCGAGAGGCTCTGTGACGACGTCCGGCATGCCACCGATGGTCACACGGACGGCGAGGCCGGGGCATCAGGGTGGAGCCCCGAGACTCCCCTGATCTCCGCCGGGTTCGGCGTGCGCCCCCGGGGAGCCGAAATATCAGGGTCCGGCCAGGGTCGTCCCGGCTGCCGTCACGGTGGCCCGGCCGTCACCATGGACCCATGACCGATCACCCGCGTGCCGCGGACGCCGTACCCGACGAGGACGCCTCGCCGGGCGGCGCGCCGACCCGGCCGCCCGCGGCTCCCCACGGATTCCGGCGGGACCGGCGGCACAAGACGCTCGCCGGGGTGTGCTCCGGGCTCGGGCGGCACTTCGACATGGATCCGGTGATCTTCCGGATCACGCTCGCGGTGCTCGCCGCGACCGGCGGCGTCGGCCTGATCTTCTACGGCTTCGCCTGGCTGTTCGTCCCGTACGAGGACGAGGACGAGAACGAGGTCCGCAAGCTCCTGACCGGCCGGGTCGACGGCCAGGCGCTGACCGCCGTGCTGTTCGCGCTGGTCGGCTGCGGGGTCTTCCTGTCGATGCTGAACAACGGCGGGGTGCTCGCCTTCGCCGTCGTCCTGTCCTTCCTCCTCGCCGGCGCGGGGTACTGGTCGCAGCGGCGCGGCGCCCCCGACCCCGATCCGCTGGCCGCGCAGGCCGTGGCGGACGCCCCGCCGGAGGCCCAGGCGCCACCGGTGCCCGCGTCCTACCCGTCCTGGTGGCGCGACCCGATCGTCAAGGACGGGACACATGTCGGCGGCACGGGCTATCTGTGGGGGCCCGCGGACGCGCGCCGTCGCGAGTCCGCCGTGACCGTCGACGTCGGCCTCGGCAGCGGCGTGCGCGGCCAGGACGGGACGGGCACCCCGCGGACCGGGCCGTGCCGGCCGCGCGGGCCGCGCTGGATCGGCGGCCGGATCTTCCTGCTCGCGCTGCTCGCGGGAGGCCTCGGCAGCGGTCTGACCCGGCACGACCATCCGTTCGGCACCAGCCTCCAGATGGGGCTCGCCTGCGCGCTCGCCGTCTTCGGGGTGGGCATCGCGGTCAGTTCGCTGCTGGGCCGCACCGGGGCGGGGTCGCTGTTCCTGGCGGTCGTCACGGCCGCCCTGCTCGCGGCCGCGGCCGCGCTCCCCGCGGACATCGACGGGCACTGGACGCACACGACCTGGCGGCCCGCCGCGGTGGCGGACGTCGCGCCGAAGTACGACCTGGGCAACGGCGTCGGGACGCTGGACCTGTCCCGGCTGGAGCCGGCCCCGGGCACCACGGTGTCCACCGAGGCCAGTGTGGGGGTGGGCCGGCTGCTGGTGGTGGTGCCGCCGGAGGCGACGGTCCGGCTGAGCATCGATGTCGGGCTGGGTGACATCCAGTTGCCGGGCGACGAGGCAAAGGACGTGGACGTGGAACCGGGCAAGCACAAGCAGGTGACCCTGCCGCCCGTCTCGGGCGGCACGCGGGCCGGCACGCTCGATCTGGATCTCCAGGTCGGCGCGGGACAGGTGGAGGTGGCTCGTGCCGCGTCATGAGTTCCAGCCGGGGAGGCTGGTCGCCGGGGTCTTCCTGGGCCTCGCGGGGGTGGTGTTCGCCGGTGACGCGGGCGGGCTCTGGCACACCCCGTGGTTCGCGGTGATCCCGATGGTGGTGGGCGGTCTCTGTCTGGCGGGTGCCGCAGGGATCGTGGCCAAGGGGATACGGCTGCGCAGGCGCCGGGACCGCGGGCCCGGCGCGGGGGCACGGCAGCGGACTCCGGTCTGACCGGGATCCGGCCCGACCGGGCTGCGGCCTGATCCGGCTTTGATCGGGGTGAGGCGCCGGTGGCCGGGGAAGCGACCGGCGCCCCGCCACCGGCTACGCGTAGCTGCCGCGCCGTCGCCTTGCGCGCAGCAGGGCGTCCAGGGAGAACACCGGGGCGCCCGCGAGGACCAGGGGCAGCCAGGCCATCAGATACGGAAGATCGTTGCCGAAGTAGTAGGGGTCGGTGGACCAGCTCACGGTCAGCCAGAGGCTGAGGGAGATCAGCGCACCGCCGAGTGCGGCGAGGCGTGACAGCAGACCGATCAGGGTGCCGATACCGACGGCGAGTTCACCGAGGGCGATGGCGTAGCCGAAGCCGACCGGGCTCTTCAGTGCCAGGTCGACCAGGGCCGGGATGGCCGAGGAGCCGCGGACGGCACGCATCGTCTGGCCGATCGACCCCGCGCCGGAGGCCTTCATGAAGGCGCTGTCGGTGAGGTGGTCGAGCCCTGCGTAGACGAAGGTGACGCCGAGAAAGATCCGGAGTGGAAGCAGGGCGTAGCGGCTTGCGGTGTCCCGCAAGGAACCGCCGCCGTTGAGATAGGAGGAGTGCGTGTCCGTACGCATGCCGTGAGTCATCGCTCGTAGCCGCCTCTCGCCGCGGTGACGTGGCCCCTGGACAGACCATACGTACGGAAGGGGCCTGCGGCTCACCCCCCGGCAGCGTCGATTTTCCGATTCCCGCCCCCGGCAGCGCACCGTGACCGGCACGGTCCCTCCGGCAGCACACCGTGACCGGCGCGGCCCCCGGCCACTCCGAGGGCCCGGCACGGTCTCTCCGGCCACCCCGGGACCGGTGGCCCGCCGGGGCGTCAGTCCGTCACGTCGATCTCGTAGCGGTTGGTCTCCACCCCGGCCGCGGTGACGACCTGCACCGCCACCCGCCCCGGTTCCACGTCCGCCGGGACCGGCACGGTCAGCAGGACGTCCGTGGGGTTGCTGAAGCCGCCGGCGACCGGGACCAGGGGCACATGGACGTGCACCGGGCCGATGCGGACGACCATCCGGGCCAGCCGGTCCGCGCCCTGTGCGCCCGGCGGCACGAAGCCGGCCCCGCGGATCTCGATGTCGTCGCCCGTGCGGATGGGGGCGTCGAGGTCTCCGGCTTCCCGGGCCCGTACGACGGAGAGGATCACCGGGCGGCCGCCCTCGGCGTACTTGCCCGCCAGGTAGGTGGCCGCCGACACCAGGACCACCACGGCCAGCCCCCAGGGCAGGTCGGGCAGCTGGTCCGGACGGCGGGCCAGCCGGACCGCGCCGAACAGCAGGGCGACCGTGCTGATCACGACGTACTGGATGTCGGCGAACGTGCCGCGTCCGTCGTCGTCGGTGAGCAGGTCGGCCGCGCGGGGGCGGTGGGCGGGCACCTTCTGGAGCTTCTGCCCCAGCACCCGCAGCCCGACCACCCGCCGCACCAGGACGGCGATCCCGCACACCACCGCGAGCACGGTGACCACGCCCGCCCCGCGGGCCAGTTCGAAGCCGGAGATCAGCGCGTCCCGCTCGGCGTGGTCGGAGGCGGCGGCCAGCCGGCCCACCAGCACGAGCACGGCGTAAACCACGAAGAGCACCCAGGCGGCCGCGACCGCGCGCGAGGTCGACAGGCGGTTGTCGTCGCCGATGACGGGGGCCAGCGCGCCGCCCCGCGTCCGGTGGAACCACGACGCCGTGGTCAGGGCGCCGGCCACCACCAGCGCCGCCAGCAGCCCCGCCGTGCGGGCGGTCGTCCAGCCCGCGCCGATCGCCGTCAGCGCCTGGGCCAGCAGCAGGGCGACGACCACGGCCCACGCGGTGCCGGCGGTGCGCCGCCACAGCCGGGCCAGCCAGGCCCCGCCCTCGGCCCGGCCGCGTTCGGCGACGGCCTCGGCGGACTGCGCCAGTTCCTCCGACACCCACTGGCGGGAGGCGGAGGCCGAGTGCGCCACTGCCGCCGGCAGCCCCTGCCCGGCGGCGAACCCGTCCCGTTTCAGCAGGAACGCGGCGACCGCACGCCGATGTCCCTCGCGGGCCCCGTGCGGGCAGTCACCGCAGGTGCAGCCGCCCGCGTGCGCGCCCGTTTCCGCGCTCTGTCCAGCCTCCTGCACCGCCACGCCCGACGCCCTGCCTTCCCGCAACCACGACCATGACCAACCGGACCGGCGGCTCTGCGCAGCGCCCGGACACGGCTTTCGCACCCACGGACAACTCCGGTGCGACTACAGCGAATTGTGCCCTACGACACATGGCGCGCATTCGGCAGGTCCGGGCAGGACGGGCGGGGCGACGACGGCGCCGGCGCCCCGGCCGGAACCCGGCGGGCGCTCAGCTCAGCAGGTCGGGTTCGCTCCGGCTGATGTCCTGCCACATCGGCTGGTAGTTGATCCATGCCACCAGGTCGCCGCCGAGCTGTTCCCGGGTGGCCGCCGCCATCTTGTGGTCGATGAGCACCGGACGGCCCGCCGCCTTCGCCATCAGCTGCACCTGGCAGGACCGCTCCAGCGACAGGAACCACCAGGCGGCCGCGTCCACCGAGTCGCCGACGGTCAGCAGGCCGTGGTTGCGCAGGATGAGCGCCTTGCGCGAGTCGAGCGCATCCGCGATGCGCCGGCCCTCCTCGGCGTCGACGGCGACACCGGTGTAGGCGTCGTAAAGGGCATGGTCTTCGTAGAAGGCGCAGCTCTCCTGGGTGATCGGGTCCAGGAGGTCGCCGAGCGCCGACAGGGCGCGGCCGTGCACCGAGTGGCAGTGGGCGACGGCGACGACGTCGGGGCGGGCCGCGTGGACCTGGGAGTGCACGGTGAACGCCGCCTGGTTCACGTGGTAGCGGCCCTCGATCACCTGCCCGTCCCGGTTGACCAGCACCAGGTCGCTGACCGTGACGTGCTTGAACGGCATGCCGAACGGGTTGACCCAGAAGCAGTCGCTGAACTCGGGGTCGCGCGCGGTGATGTGCCCCGAGACGCCGTCCTCGAAGCCGAGCCGCCCGAACACCCGCAGCGCGCCGGCCAGCCGCTCCTTGCGATGCCTGCGCTCGTCCTCGGGCGCGTCGTGCATCGGCGGCATCGCGAACCGCAACTGGTCGGTGGGCAGGGGCAGGGGCGGGGTCCCGTGCATAGGTCCTCCAGCACTGAGTTTCTTACCGGGCGGAAGTTACCGTCGGTCAGCGCAGGAAAACAGGGCTGTTATGCAAAGATGACGCGCGCCACAGAAACAACGGTTCCGCGCGCCACGGAAAATCGCGTGCCCCGGCACGGCACCGGTCCCCGGCCCGGCCGCCGGCTCGCCCATACCCGACAGCAGATGTCCGGTATCGGCGCAAGACTGGTCCGTATGACCTGGGCAGACTTCTCCGCGGCCGAACCCGAGCTCGCCGGAACCGTCGAGGAACGGTTCGGCGCCTTCACCCATCACGTCCTCGCGACGCTGCGCCGGGACGGCTCCCCGCGCACCAGCGGCCTGGAGGTGCGCTTCCTGGCCGGCGAACTGTGGTTCGGCATGATGCCGGACTCCCTCAAGGCGCTCGACCTGCGCCGCGACCCGCGCTTCACGCTCCAGGCGAACCCCGGGGACGGCACCGGGATGGGCGGCGGCGACGTGCGGATCAGCGGACGGGCGGTCGAGGTGGACGACCCGGTGACGAAGGGCGCGTACGTGAAAGAGGTGGAACCGCCGCAGCCGTTCCACCTCTTCCGCACCGAGCTGACGGAGGTCGTACGGACCCACGTCGAGGACGACACCTATCTGGTCGTCCAGGTCTGGCGGCCCGGAGCGCCGGTGCGGACGCTCAAGCGGACCTGATCACCTACGGGAGGACTACTCCCACTCGATGGTGCCCGGGGGCTTCGAGGTCACGTCGACGACGACTCGGTTGACGTCACGGACCTCGTTGGTGATACGGGTGGAGATCTTGGCGAGGACCTCGTACGGCAGGCGCGACCAGTCGGCGGTCATCGCGTCCTCGGAGGACACCGGGCGCAGCACGATCGGGTGACCGTAGGTGCGGCCGTCGCCCTGGACGCCGACGCTGCGGACGTCCGCGAGCAGGACCACCGGGCACTGCCAGATCTCGCGGTCGAGGCCGGCCGCCGTCAGCTCCTCGCGGGCGATGGCGTCGGCGTCGCGAAGCAGGTCGAGACGGTCCTTGGTGACCTCGCCGACGATCCGGATGCCGAGGCCGGGGCCGGGGAAGGGCTGGCGCTGGACGATCTCCTCCGGGAGCCCTAGCTCCTGGCCGACCATCCGCACCTCGTCCTTGAAGAGCTTGCGCAGCGGCTCGACGAGCTGGAACTCCAGGTCCTCGGGGAGGCCGCCGACGTTGTGGTGGGACTTGATGTTCGCCGTGCCGGTGCCGCCGCCGGACTCGACGACGTCCGGGTAGAGCGTGCCCTGGACGAGGAACTCCACGGCCGGGCCCGCGTCCGCGATGATCTCGGCCTGCGCCTGCTCGAAGACGCGGATGAACTCGCGGCCGATGATCTTCCGCTTCTCCTCCGGGTCGGAGACGCCCTTCAGCGCGGTGAGGAAGCGCTCCTCGGCGTCGACGACGACCAGCTTGACGCCGGTCGCGGCGACGAAGTCCTTCTCGACCTGCTCGGTCTCGCCCTTGCGCATCAGACCGTGGTCGACGTACACGCAGGTCAGCTGGTCACCGATGGCGCGCGCGACGAGGGCCGCGGCGACCGCGGAGTCCACACCGCCGGACAGACCGCAGATGGCGCGCTTGTCGCCGACCTGCTCGCGGATGAGGGCGACCTGCTCCTCGATCACGTTGCCGGTGGTCCAGGAGGGGGTGAGGCCCGCGCCGCGGTAGAGGAAGTGCTCCAGCACCAGCTGGCCGTGCGTGGAGTGCATGACCTCGGGGTGGTACTGGACGCCGTAGAGCTTCTTCTCGTCGTTCTCGAAGGCGGCGACCGGGACGACGTCGGTGGAGGCCGTGACGGTGAAGCCCTCGGGGGCGGCGGAGCAGGCGTCGCCGTGCGACATCCACACGTGCTGCTCGTCCGGGGTGCCCTCGAAGAGGGTGGAGCCCGACTTGGAGACGTGCAGGTCGGTGCGGCCGTACTCGCGGGCGCCGGTGTTGTCGACGGTGCCGCCGAGGACCTGGGCCATCAGCTGAAAGCCGTAGCACATGCCGAAGACGGGGACGCCGGCCTCGAACAGCGCGCGGTCGAGGCGGGGGGCGCCCTCCTCGTACACGGACGAGGGGCCGCCGGAGAGGATGATCGCCGCCGGGTTCTTCGCGAGCATCTCCGCGACCGGCATGGTGCTCGGCACGATCTCGCTGTAGACCCGCGCCTCGCGGACTCGACGGGCGATGAGCTGGGCGTACTGCGCGCCGAAGTCGACGACCAGAACGGTGTCGGGAGCGGCGGCGGCGGGACTCGCTGATGACACGGGTTGCCTTCCGGCGGGCTGGGCAAGGGGTCTGTGGTACCGATTCTACCGGGGTGGGCGCGGACGGCCGCCCGTGCCGGTGACGGACCCGACATGGACGCGCGCCGTCGCCACGTGCATACTGGCCGCATGCTCACGCAGACGACCTACCTGTTTACCTATGGCAACCGGCCCACCGGCTGCCATGGTCGTGCTGCTTGAGCAACTGACAAGCGACTTCCCAGGCGCCCCGGGCCGACAAGGCCCGGGGCGTCTGCGCTTTTCCGGGTCCTGCCGCTCCGGGGCACCTCGCCGCAACCGACCCGATGAGGAGCCCCACCATGGCCGACGTACTCGACAGGACCGGCGCCCGCACCGACGAGGCAGCCGACGTGATCACCGGCGCCCGTGAGCGCATCGACACCCTCGACGACCGGATCATCGGTCTCGTCCAGGAACGGATGGCCGTCTCGGCCGTCATCCAGGAGGCCCGGATCGCGTCCGGCGGCCGCCGCGTGAACCTCGCCCGCGAGATGGAGGTGCTCAGCCACTACCGGGAGGCACTGGGCAAGCCCGGTACGTCCGTCGCGATGCTGCTCCTGGAGCTGTGCCGGGGTCGCATCTGAGTTCGGGCCCGCTCTCACCCGTACGGAGCGTGACCGGCGCGAGCGCCGCTTCGTTGGTCAGGATGTCCGTGTCAGCCAGGGGCGGGCCCGAAAGACCACGCGTGGCTTGCCGGAGCGATGAGGCGTGCGGATCGTGCCGTGCGTCGTGGGACCTCGCTCCGGGGAAGTGGCCGGACGGCAGGGGACAGCAGCCCGGTCACCCAAGAGATCGGTCGGCTCCGGGGACGCTCGGGGCCGACCGGCGGGAAACTGCAAAAATGCACAATGCCGGGCCAAACGGTTGCGGAGGCCGCATCCATGCAGCACGATTCGTAGCAAGCCCCACATCCCGCCGTACACAACCGCATTTCATCGCGCTGTCCGACCGCCGAAGGTCGAGACCACCCGTACGCCTCCCCCGCGCCCTCCGCGCGCCGAGGCGCCGACCCGGGGCGGCTCAAGGGCAGCACAGGACAAGCGGCGCAACCCCCCGGCGCCGCTCCCAGGCACCGGCGCTGCCCTGACGTCGGTGCTGACGGAAGAAGGGCCCCGCGGCTCCGTCCCGCGGGGCCCTTCGCCGTGCTTCGGGGCCCTTCACCATGTGCCGCGCGCGGCCTCTTGTCATGTCCGAAACAGAGCGGTCAGATCGCAGTTGTAAAAAGTCTGTGAACGACGTACAACCATTCACCGGCGCCGGTGATCAAACCATGCGACTCACGGGCCACCCGCGCCCCCTACGCGGAGGCCTCCCACCACCGTGTCCCGCGGCCACGATGTCGCAGCTCACCGGACTTACCGAGGTCTTCATGAAGATTCGCCGGGCTCTGGCCACCGCGGCAGCGACCGCGGTCATAGCACCGCTCGCGCTGCTCTCGGCTCCCATGGCGTTCGCCGACGACAACACCCCCGCCACGCCTCCGACCTCCGCGAGCAGCCCGGCGGACGGCCAGCAGCCCGACGCCGGGGCCGACACCTCCACGGCCACGTCGACGGCCACGGAGACGACCGGCACCGGCACGGAGAACGGCGCGGGCACGGGCTCCGAGGCCGGTACCGGGAGCGAAGCAGGAACCGGGAGCGAGGCAGGCACCGGTACCGGCACCGACAAGACGCCCGACTCCGGGTCCACCACCGACTCCAAGGGCTCCACGCCGAGCAGCGGCTCGACCGAGTCGTCCGAGCCCACCGACGAGCCGGAGCCCTGCCCGGTCGACGAGGACGGCGTCGACGCCGACTCCCAGCTCACCCTGGACGTGTCCGGCCTGCCCGGCAAGATCGTCGCGGGCAGCGGCTGGCACAACTTCAAGCTCGTCGCCGCCAACCACAGCGACAAGGCCCTCGGCACGGTGCAGTGGCTCGCGGCCATCGACAACGACGCGATGAGCGACGACGAGGGCGACTGGCTGAGCGACTACGCCAAGATCGAGTACTACAACCCGCAGACGAAGGTCTGGGAGTCGATCGCCGACGAGATCGGCGACGGCGCCTACTTCGGTGAGACGGAGCTCGGCCCCAAGCAGACCGTCGACATCAAGCTGCGCGTGAACATCACCGCCAAGGCACCGGCCGGTGACGGCTTCACCGTGGGCTTCGGCGGCTACCTCGACTCCGAGAAGAACTGCGTGCACAGCACCTTCTCGGTCTACGAGTTCACGGTGCTCAAGCCCGGCAGCAGCAACGACAAGCCGGGCGACGCCAAGCCGGGCAAGGACACGAAGCCGCCGGCCGGCGGCAAGCAGCCGCAGGGCGGTGCCGCCGAGATCCCGGCCACGGGCACGCTCGCCTCGACCGGCTCCAGCTCCGCCCTGCCGGCGATCGGCCTGGTCGGCGGAGTCGCCGTGGTGGCCGGTGCGGGTGCGCTGTTCATGGTGCGCCGCCGCAAGGCCGACGCGCAGGCGTGAGACACGCCGAAAGAGACGTACGGCGGGACCGGGTGACGCCTCGGGCGTGACCGCGGACCGCCGGCAGCGGAGAGGGACCTGGGCTCGGAGGGGGGCTCGGGTCCCTCTCCGTTTCCGGTCCCTCTCCGCTTCCGGCCCTTCGCCGCTGCCGGTCACTTCTCCGTCGTCGACCGCTCCGCCGGCTTCGGGGGCATCGAGGGCATCCCCAGGAACGGCAGCCGCAGCGCGCCGAACGCCTCCGCCGGGACCACCGGCGACTTCGGCTCGACCGGACGCAGACGCTCGTACGCCGCTCCCTGCGCGGGACGCGGATCCGCCTCGCCCTTGTTGGGCCAGTACGACATCGCCCGCTCGGCCTGCGCGGTGATCGTCAGGGACGGGTTCACCCCCAGGTTCGCCGAGACCGCGGCGCCGTCGACGACCGAGATGCCGGGGTGGCCGTAGAGGCGGTGGTACGGGTCGATGACTCCGGTCTCGCGGGTGGCGCCGATCGGGCAGCCGCCAAGGAAGTGGGCGGTGAGCGGCGTGCCCATCAGTTCGCCCACGTTCGAGCCCGGGAAGCCGTTGATCTCGGCGGCGACGGCCGACGCGGCCTCGGACGCGGCCCTGATCTGCTTGGGGTTGGGGGCACCATGGCCCTGCCGTGCGGTGAGCAGCCCCTTGCCGACGCCGTTCGGCTTCAGATACGTCGTCAGGGAGTTGTCCAGGGACTGCATCACCAGGCCGATGATGGTCCGCTCCGACCAGTGTCGGTTGGACAGGGAGCGCAGCATCAGCACGGGGTGCCGGGCGGCGTTCGCCAGCCAGGCCGCCAGCCGGGAGGAGCCCTCCGCGTAGGGGACCTGGAGGATCGACAGGCCGCCCATCGAGTTGGAGCCCTTGCCGTAGCGGACCGGCTCGATGTGGGTGTTCTCGTCGGGGTGGACCGAGGACGTGATGGCGACCCCGCGGGTGAAGTCGACCTTCGGCTCGCCGGTCACCCGGCGGTAGCGCCGGTTGTCGGTCTGGGCGCCCACCAGCGCCTCGGAGTTGGTGCGGGTCAGATCGCCGAGCCGGTCCGAGAGGTACGGCAGCTGCCGGCCCTCCTTCATCCGGTGCAGCAGCGTCTGGGTGCCGTAGGTGCCGGCGGCGAGGACGACCCGGCGGGCCGTGAAGACGCGGCCCTCACCCTTCTTCTTCCGTTCCGTGGGCAGCGTGGCGACCGCGTAGCCGCCCCGCGAGTCGTCCGTCACCGACATGACGGTGGTCATCGGGTGCACGACCGCGCCCGCCTTCTCGGCGAGGTACAGGTAGTTCTCGTTGAGGGTGTTCTTCGCGCCGTGCCGGCAGCCCGTCATGCACTCGCCGCACTCGGTGCAGGCGCGGCGCGCCGGGCCCGTGCCGCCGAAGTAGGGGTCCGCCACCTGCGTGCCGGGCTCGGCCTTGGCCTCGCCGTCCGCGTCCTGGCCGTCCCCGAAGAACACCCCGACCGGCGCCATGTGGAAGGTGTCGCCCACGCCCATCCGCTGCGCCGCCGCCTTGAGGTGCACGTCGGACGGGGTCATCGTCGGGTTGAGCCGTACGCCGAGCATGCGCCGGGCCTGGTCGTAGTACGGCTCCAGCTCCTGCTGCCAGTCGGTGATGTCACGCCACTGGGGATCGTCGAAGAAGGGCTTCGGCGGGACGTACAGGGTGTTGGCGTAGTTGAGGGAGCCGCCGCCGACCCCCGCGCCCGCCAGCACCATCACATTGCCGAGCAGATGGATGCGCTGGATCCCGTACATGCCGAGCCTGGGGGCCCACAGGTAGTTCTTCAGGTCCCAGGAGTTCCTGGGCAGGGACTCGCGGGTGAAGCGGCGGCCGGCCTCCAGGACGCCGACCCGGTAGCCCTTCTCGGTCAGGCGCAGGGCGGTGACGGAGCCGCCGAAACCGGAGCCGACGACGATGACGTCGTAGTCGTGGCCGGAGCCGTCGTCGTCCTGGGTGGGGACAGAGCTCTCCTGTGACACGTGCTCTCCTCGTTGAGAACGGCCGGTGTGCGGTGGGCGCGGACGTCCGGCGGCGGGCGGCGGGCGGCGGGCGGCGGGCTAGCGGAAGCGGAACGCCTTCATGACCTTCAGGCTCCGGCTCATGAACTCCGCGTACTTCTCGTCGCTCATCCCCAGCGCGGGCGCCATCGGCAGCAGTCGCTGCTGGGCGACCGTCTGGGCCTCGGTGTACTTGAGGATGCCCTCGGAGCCGTGGCGGCGGCCGAGGCCGGAGTCCTTCATGCCGCCCATGGGCGACTGGACACTGCCGTAGGCGGGGGCGTACCCCTCGTTGACGTTGACCGTGCCGGTGCGCAGGCGCGCGGCGACCGCCCGGCCGCGCCGGCCGTCCTTCGTCCAGACCGAAGAGTTCAGGCCGTACGGCGTGGAGTTGGCGTGCTCGACCGCCTCGTCGTCGGACGTGAAGCGGTAGATCGAGACGACCGGGCCGAAGGTCTCCTCCGTGCACACGGACATCGGGGCCTCGACGCCGTCGAGGATGGTCGGCTCGAAGAAGTAGGGGCCGATGTCCGGGCGGGCGACCCCGCCCGCGACGACCTTGGCGCCCTTGGTGACGGCCTCCTCCACATGCCGCTTCACGGTCTCCAGCTGGCGCTCGCCGACCAGCGAGCCCATGTCGGCGCCGTAGGCGAGGGAGGTGCCCAGGCGCATGGCCCGGGTGCGGGCGGCGAAGCGCTCCAGGAAGGCGTCCGCGATCGACTCGTGGACGTACAGCCGCTCGATGGAGATGCAGAGCTGGCCGGCGGAGGAGAAGCAGGCACGGACGGCGCCCGCGGCCGCCTTCTCGATGTCCGCGTCCTCCAGCACCAGCATGGCGTTCTTGCCGCCGAGTTCGAGGGAGACGCCCACCAGCCGGGCTGCGGCGCCCTGGGCGACCTCGCGGCCGGTGCGGGTGGAGCCGGTGAAGGAGACGTAGTCGGCGTGCTTGACGACCTCGGGGCCGACCACCGGTCCGTCGCCGAGGACGACCTGGAAGACATCGGCGGGCAGCCCGGCCTCGATGAGCAGGTCACGGGCCCACAGGGCGGTCAGGCAGGTCTCGGTGTCCGGCTTCATCACGACCGCGTTGCCCGCGACGAAGGCCGGCAGGGCGTCGCCGACGGACAGTTCGAGCGGGTAGTTCCAGGGCGCGATCTGGCCGACGACACCACGCGGGTGGCGCAGCTCGGTGACCCTGGTGAGGGTGGGCATGGCGCCCGCGTGCCGCTTGGGCCGCAGATAGGCCGGCGCCTTGCGGCCGTAGTGACGGGCGGCGACGGCGACGGCCTGCACCTCCTCGTGGGCGTGCAGCCTGGCCTTGCCGGTCTCCAGCTGGATCAGGTCCAGCACCTCGGCCTGGCGGGCGAGGACGAGGTCGTGGAAGCGGAGCAGGACGGCGGCCCGCTGCCGCACGGGTGTCTTCTCCCAGACGGCCTGGGCGGCGCGCGCCGCCTCGAAGGCCCGGCGGACGTCCTCGGGCGTGGACTCGGGCAGATCGGCCAGCTTCTCGCCGGTGAACGGCGTGTGGTTGGCGGTTCGGCCCGAGCCGGCCACGCCCTTGGTCAGCTGGGCGACCAGCTCGGGGGTGACCACGTCGGCAGCGGTGCGGGCGCCCGCGGGAGCGGGGGCGAGGGGGTTGGTGCCGGTCTGTCCGGGGGTACCCGTACCGGTCTTCTCCGGGGCCTGCGAGTCCGTCATGAGCCGCAGGGTATTCCGGTGCGGAGGCTTTGGGTACCCGTCGGTAATCGGGATTCACCGAGTACACACATGTCGCCAGTGGTCACTGGCAACAAAGGCGCTGATCAGGGCGTGTTCCCCCCGATCTCCAGCCGTTCACGGCCGTCCGCGAACTTCGCCGCTTCCGGAGCCGCCCAGGATCCGTCCCGCCCGGGGCCGACCGGTTCACCTGGGGCTATCCGGCCCGCCCGGGCTGTCCGGCCCAGGGCACGGGCGTGAACGCGTCGCCCCGGCGCCGTACCTCCATCACTCCGGTGCCGCCGAAGTGCGCAGGGATGACCAGCTCGCCCAGTTCCGCGGCCCGTTCGAGGACACGGCGGCGGCCTGCCGCGGCCCGGCGCGGATCGAGGCAGAAGCAGCTGCTGCACTCGGGGTGCACGATCTGCACCGGGCTGTGCAGCACATCCCCGACGAACACCGCCCGCTCGCCCCGGGAGGCGACCCGCAGAACGGCGGAGCCGGGGGTGTGACCGGGGACGGACTCCAGGGTGAGGTGCGCGTCGACACGGTGGACGCCCTCCCAGAGCCGGACCTGCCCGGCGCGGTGCACGGGCGCGACGCTGTCCTCGTAGGTCAGCCGGTCGTCCACCCGTACGCCGCCCCCGTAGCCGCCCGTGGGGCCGAAGTGGGCGTCGTCGGCGGCCGGGATCAGATAACGGGCCCGGGGGAAGGCGGGCACCCACTCCCCCGCCTCGGCCCGGGTGTTCCAGCCGACGTGGTCGCCGTGCAGGTGGGTGTTGACGACGACGTCGACGTCCTCGGGGCGGACACCGGCCCGGGCCAGCCGCCCCAGGAAGTCCCCTCGGCGCCGGTGGAACAGGGGATTCCCGGGCCGTTCACGGTCGTTGCCCACACCGGTGTCCACCAGTACGGTCCGTCCGCCGGAGCGCACCACCCAGGTCTGGAGGGCGACCACGGCCAGATCGCCGTCCGGCTCCCAGTGGTCGGGGGCCAGCAGTTCCCGGTGCTCCTGCCAGACCTCGGGGCCGCAGTCCGGGACGAGGGCGCGGGTCGGCGCGTAGGGGGCCTGCCACTCGACGATACGGAGGATCTCGACGTCGCCGAGGGTGAGACTCTGCACGTGTTCATCGGTCATGGCGGCAAGCCTAGGAAGGACCCGGTGAGCATCACGATGCCTGATCGGCTCCTGCCGATACGCGAACGTCTCAACAGCAAGCCTCCAGACGCCTAGGCTGACCCCATGGACGTGGTCAGCGACGCGATCTCCGCCATGCGCATCGGGCGCCCCTCCTCCCAGCGGCTGCGGGTGCGCGGACGCTGGTGCACCCGGCTCGCCCCGTACGAGGGAGCCGGCTTCCACGTGGTGCTGGCGGGCAGCTGCTGGCTGCTGCCGGACGGCGGAGGCGAGCCGGTCGCCCTGGGTCCGGGCGACGCGGTGCTGCTGCCGCACGGGACGGGCCATGTGCTGGCCGACGGACCGGTGGACTCGGCGGAGGCGGGCCGGGCGGTGCCGTTCGAGGAGGTGCACGGAATCGGCCCCGGACCCGGAACCGGAACCGGCATCGACACCGGCATCGGCTTCGGCTTCGGGATCGGCAGTCCCGGCGGCGCCGGGCGGGCGACCGAGCTGCTGTGCGGGAAGTACCGCCTGGACCGCAGCCGGGCGCACCCTCTGATGGCCGAGCTGCCGGAGGTGGTGCATCTGCCCAACCGGGTCGGCGAGCACCCCGAACTCCGCACCGCCGTGGACCTGCTCGCCCGCGAGCTGGACGACCGGCGCCCCGGTTCCTGCCTCGCCGTGCCGAGCCTGCTCGACCTCCTGCTCGTCTACATGGTCCGCGCCTGGACGGCGGACGCGGAGGCGGGCGCATGGCCGGCGGTGCTGAGCGATCCCGTGACCACGGCCGCCCTGCGCGCCCTGCACTCCGACCCGGCCGCCCCCTGGAGCAACGAACGCCTGGCCGCCGAGGCGGGCGTCTCCCGCGCCACCCTGGCCCGCCGCTTCACCGGGCTCGTGGGCCGGCCGCCGATGGCGTATCTCACCTGGTGGCGGCTGACCCTGGCGGCGACGCTGCTGCGGAGCTCGGACGCGCCGCTGGCCTCGGTGGCCCGCCGGACCGGATACAGCAGCCCCTACGCCCTCTCGCACGCGTTCAGCCGGGAGTTCGGCGTCACGCCCGGGAAGTACCGGCTACCGGGCCCCGAGCGGCACCCCTGACCGTCCCGGCCGGCCGGGATTCCGACGGACGCCGGACGTCGGGCCCGTACCGCCGGAATTCCGGCGGACGCCGGACGTCAGGCCCGTACGAACGTGGCGACGGCGACGTCGAAGTACTCCCGGGCCTCCCGCACCTTCCCCACCGGCGCGGACACCCACACGTCGTACATCCGCCCGTTCTCCTCCCAGCACAGGTCGAAGGTGTGCCGGGGGCCCTCGGCCGTGCTGAAGCCCTGCCAGCTGAACTCCCAGAGGGCGGCGGGCCGTCCGTTGTGGGCGGTCTCGACGACCCGGCCGTCGTGGTAGCCGGGGTTGGTGTCCGGGCCCTCGGCGGCGGCGCGCCGCATCACCGCGAGCGGGCCGCCCGGTTCGGTGCCGGTCACCTTGATGCCGAGCCGGAAGACCTCCCCCGGTGACATGTAGAAGATCCGCCCGTCCTGGGTCTTGCGGGTGAAGTCGTCCGGCACCGCGAGCGAGAAGCCGGCCGGGTCGTCGGCGACCCGGTAGCCGGACGGGGCGGTGGGGCCGTTCTCGGACGCGGGGGCCGGCGAGTGCGTGACGGTCGCGGTGTCCGTGCCGGAGGCGGGGGCGGAGGCCGGGGAGCCGGTGGAACCCGTGGCGCCCGTGGCGCCGTGCGACGGCGAGACCGGCCGCGAGCTGACGGAGCCGTGCGAGGCGGAGGACGCCGGTGTGCCGCTCCCGTCGCCGCCGCCGTGCAGCAGCAGTGCCGCCGCGGACACGCCCGCCCCCGCCATCGCGGCGACCAGCAGCGCGGCCACCAGCACCCCGCGCGTGGAGGGGGGTGGATCGGCCGGGGCGGGCGTCGGCCGGCTCTGCGGCTCGGGCCGACGTTGCTGCTCGGGCCGACGCTGGTGCTCGGGCCGTGTCGGCGTATGGCCGGAGGACGCCGGTTTCGGCGTGCGGCCGGTCTCCAGGAAGGCCCGCAGCATCCGCTCCGCCTCCGACGCCTCCAGCCGCCGTTCCGGATCGCGTTCGAGCAGGCCCCGTACGACCGGAAGCAGTGGCGCGGCCTGTTCGGGCGTACGGATGTCGTCGGACACCACGGCGTGCAGGATGCCGCCCAGGGAGTCGCGCCGGAAGGGCGACGCGCCGCTGAGCGCCGTGCACAGCAGCGCCCCCAGCGACCACAGGTCGGAGGCCGGTCCGGTACCGGCGCCGGACATCCGCTCGGGCGCGGTGTACTCGGGCGAGCCGACGAAGGCACCGGTGTCGGTGATCGTGGTGGCGCCCGCGACCTGGGCGATGCCGAAGTCGGTGAGCACGACCCGGCCGTCCTCGGCGACCAGGACGTTCGCCGGCTTGATGTCGCGGTGCAGGACACCCGCGGCGTGCGCCGCGCGCAGCGCGCTCAGCAGGGCGATGCCGATCCGCGCGGCCTCGCCGACGTCGACCGGACCGCTCCGGGCGATCCGGTCGGCCAGCGAGCCGCCGTCGATCAACTCCATCACGATGTACGGGCGTTCGTCCTGCTCGACGACGTCGTGCACGACGATGACGTGCGGGTGGCGCAGCTGGGCGACCGCTCGCGCCTCGCGCAGCGTACGGTCGTGCTGCCTGCGGGTCTCCTCCGGGGAGAGCGTCTCGTCGAAGGCGACCTCCTTGACCGCCACCTGCCGGCCCAGCAGTCGGTCGGTGGCACGCCAGACGACGCCCATGCCGCCGCGACCCAGCCGGGCCTCCAGCCGGTACCGGCCCGCGATCACGCGGGAGTCGTCCCCCTCGGTCCCCATGAGTCTCATCATGCCGCACCGGACGCCCGCCCTCCGGGCCGCCCACCGGCCAAATCCACCCACTCGGGGCCGATTCACGACCGGTGGGATCCGTCACAACGTGCCGGTCACGAACGGTCGTTCACACCCGGCCGGAAGCACCGGGCGAGACGAGGGGCCTGAACGACCGGCCGGAACGCCCCGGCCGGCCAGGGCGTCACCCCTCGGGCTGCCAGCTCTGGAGCAGCTTCTTGAACTGCTCCTGTGTGGTGGGCCAGTCAGCGGCGGGCGAGGACATGTACAGCGCGTACTCCACGCCGTTGCGGGCGATGTACACCTCGTCGATCGCGTGCCGCGGCCCGGGGAACTTGGTGTCCTTGGCCAGCGCCGTCCACGTGTACTCCCACAGCGAGGCCCTGCGGTCGCGGTAGGTGTTCGCCCCCAGCTGGAGCTTCTTGTAGTCGACCAGGCGGGTGAGCTGCTGGTCGAGGTCGAGCTGGTGCTGGTAGGGATCGGCGAAGTCCGGGGACGTGTCGAGGGCGATCCGCACGAAGTGCTCGCCGCCGTCGGGCGAGTAGTCGATCTGCTTGAGGTCGCCCTCGTCGCTGAAGACCGACCGCTTCCAGCCCTTGGGCAGCGAGATGCTGAAGCCCAGCGGGTCGGGGACGGTCTTCCAGTCGTCGGGGGCCGCCGCCGGGTCGGAACCCGACGTGCCCGACGCGCTCGACGTCGGGTCCGGCGACCCGGTGGAGGAGGCGCCGTCCTGCTTGCGACGGGTCTTGTCCCACTGGTGCAGGCCCACCGCCGTGGCTCCGCCGACCAGGGCGGCGAGCACGACCACCAGGGCGATCGAGCGCAGCCGGCGCCTGCCGGAGCGCGCCGACGGGCCGGTCCCGGCCGGGACCGCACCGGTGCCCGGCGGCCCCAGCGGCGTCGGCCCCACGACCGTCGCCCCGGTCCCGGAGCCGTGCTGCGCGCCCGGCGGGGCGTACGCGGGCCCGTACGACGTCGCGGGGGTCCCCGTCTCCCGCAGTCCGGGAGCGAGGGACCCGCCGTGCTGCGTGGGCACGAACGCCTGCGCCGCGCTGGGCCGGCGCCCCTCGGCCGCCTCGGCGAGCATCTGCTCGGCGAGCGCCGCGTCCGGACGGGCGGCGGGGTCCTTGCGCAGCAGGGCGCTGATCACGGGCTCCAGCGGACCGGCGTACTGCGGCCCGGCGACCTCCTCCTCGACGACCGCCTGCATGGTGGTCAGCGGCGAGGTGCGGCGGAACGGCGAGCGGCCCTCCACTGCCGTGTACAGCGTCGCGCCGAGCGCCCACAGGTCGGAGGAGGGACCGGGGTCGTGACCGCGGACGCGCTCGGGCGCCAGGTAGTCGACGGAGCCCACGACCTCGCCGGTGCGGGTGATGGTGCTGTCGCCCTCGATCTGGGCGATGCCGAAGTCGGTGAGCAGGACGCGGCCGTCGTTGCCGAGCAGCACGTTGCCGGGCTTGACGTCCCGGTGCAGGACGCCCGCGGTGTGCGCGGCGGTCAGGGCGCGCAGCACCCACAGACCGATCCGCGCGGCCTCGGTGGCCTCGACGCGCCCCTGTTCCTTGACCTCGTCGGCCAGCGAGCGGCCCTCGACCAGCTCCATCACGATCCACGGCCGGCCGTCGTGCTCGAGGACGTCGTGCACGGTGACGACGGCCGAGTGGTTGATCCGCGCGGCGGCCCGCGCCTCCGCCCGGGTGCGCGCGAGCAGCACGCCCCGGTCCCCCTCGGAGACGTACAGCGCCGCGGTCAGTTCCTTGATCGCGACGGTCCGGTGCAGCAACTCGTCGTGCGCCCGCCATACGCGGCCCATGCCGCCGCTGCCGATCGGGTCGGCAAGCCGGTAGCGACCCGCGAGGAGCAGGCCCTGCATCTGATTCACGTTGCCCCGCAATGCTCTTGACAGGCTCAGACTAAGGACCGGCCCGCGTCCAGGGAACACGCGGGGCGGCAAGGACACCGCACTGTGACGGTTGTCGCTTCTGGTCCGCGGCGGGAACCGCGGCCGCGCGGTCCGCGAAGCGGCGCGGCGGGCCGGTGCGCCGCTTTCCGGATCAGCCGGTGAACTGGTAGGTGGACGAGGCCTGTTCGTACAGTTTCGTCACCTCGTCGCGCTCGGCCTCGGGGCCGCGCACCTGCACCACGTGGTAGCGCCCGTCGATCAGGATCGCCAGGTTGCGCACGAACAACTGGTGACCGTCGGCGTCACTCCAGGTGAACTGACCCTCGGCCATGGTCCGTCCGCCCACCTCGATCGTCCGCAGCCCGCCGGAGGTGGCCCAGCTGGACGAGCGGTAGGGCCCCAGTTCGTACTCCTTCTCGCGCTGGTAGACCATCGGATCGCTGCCGTACGTCGATGCGCGGTCCCGGCCGGGCACCACGATCAGCTCGAAGTCCCCGTGGGTGTAGCGCACTTGGCCGAGCCCGTTCTTAGGGGTGCGGTCCCAGCCGTTCGCCACCGCGACCTGGAAGCCCTCGGCGTCCTTGCGCAGGGTGAAGCCGTCGGCGACGTCGGGGCCGCCGGTCTGCGTCCCGGTGGGACCTGCGGACGCGGAGGGGCCGTCGCCGGCCGCGGGCGAGGTCTGGTCGGGGCGGGGCTCGCTGCTCGCCTCGGGGGCGGTGTCCCCCTGCGCGGGCGTCGTGCGCGCCGCACCGGCGGTGCCGGCGGCGCCGGTGTCCGGGGCCTTCGGCATGAACAGCACGGCGTACGCGATCGTCCCGGCCAGCACGAGCAGGATCAGCAGGAGCAGGGTGCGGCCCAGGCGGCGCGGCGAGCCGGACGGCTCCTGCCGGGCCCGCTTGTGCCGGCCGTGCGCCGTGGTGGCGGGCAGCCCGGCGCGCCGTCTGCGCACCAGTTCGCCGCGCCGCCGCACGATGGGCAGCCGGCTCGGGTCGACGGGCGGCGCCGCCACGACGTGCACCCCGGCGTCCGGCTCCGGCGCCGAGCGCACCAGCGAGCGCAGCCAGCCGCCCAGTTCCTCGAAGTCGATCCGCTCGGTGGGGTCCTGACGCAGCAGCGACTCCACCACCGGGCGCAGCGGTCCGCACTCCTCGGCGAACGCGGGCGGCTCCGCGCACACCAGCTGGACCAGCTCGGCCGTCGACTCCTCCGGATACGGGGCATGCCCCTGTACGGCCCTGAAGAGCAGCGCGCCCAGCGCCCACAGGTCGGTCGCGGGCCCGATGGGCGCGGCGAGCTGCCAGTTCTCGTGGACGGGCCCGGCCTGCTCCGGCGCCCAGCGCTCGGTCACCGGGCCCACGAGTGCCATCCGCGCCTGTCGGGCCCGCTCGGCGGCCAGTGCCGTCGCCGGACCGCGCCGGGCGGGGGCACCGGGGGCGGCGTCGCCCCAGCGGGTCGGGGGCTGCGCCGGATCGGCCGGCAGGAGGGCGCCCCGGGGCCCGGGCACGGGAGCCACGGCGCGCGGCTCCGTCCCCTGCCAGGGCGCTCCGCGCACACCGTAGGGGTCCGCTATCTGCCCCGGCGGCACGCTGCCCGTCGGGGTCTGCACCGTGCCGGCCGTGGGCTGCCCACCGGTCCCGGGGGCGTACGGCGGCTGCGGGCTGCCGTCGGGGCCCGCGGCGTCGGGAGCCGGACGGGCTCCGGGCAGGGCCGGCCGGCCGTTCTGCTGGAGATCCTGGACCCGGGCCGCCGCCCTGGCTCCCGCGCGGTACGCGGCGATCGCGCCGGCCCGTGCGGCCCGGACGTCCCCGCCGCTCTCCAGCGCCGCTCTGCGGGCCACGGCGGCCGATGCGCCGCCCGGTCCCGCGACCGGGTCGGTGCCGGTCTGCGGCAGCCCTCCGGCGGCCCGTGCCTCGATGGCGGCCCGCCGGGCGGCCTCGGGGTCGACGGCACCGGCACCGCTGCCGCCACCGGCCCCGCCGGGGCCGCCCAGGGTGCCTTGGGGGCCCGTGGGGTCTCCGGGCGCACCGACGGGCCCGGGGCCGGCTGCCGTGCCGTCCTCGGCCCCGTCCTCGGGCGGCACCGGGTCGTACCCGCAGAGCGCCTCCTGGGCCGTGCCGACCGCGAGCCCGGTCAGCATGACCCGACCGTCCTCGCAGACGAGCACCGTGCGCGCGGTGATGTTGCGGTGGACCCAGCCGTGCGCGTGCAGCACCCGCAGCGCCATGAGCACATCGGAGGCGACCTCTGCCGCCCGGTACGGGGTCAGCGGTTTCTCGGCGAGCAGCGCCGCCAGCGGCCGCGCTGCCACCAGCTCGCTGACGACCCAGAGCGAACCGCCCTCGGCGAACACGTCGAAGACCTGGTCGAGCCGCGGATGGTCGGGGATCCGCGCGGCCGCCTGGGCGGCCTCGACCGCCCGCCGCACCACGGGATCGGCCGGCCGCCGGGTGCTCGCGTCCGTGCGCGGACGGGCCGTCGGCCGCCGGGCCGGACGGTCACGCGCCGTGAACCCCTCGGGCAGCCCGTCCGCGTCGAGCACCTCGGCCTCGACGACCTCCGGCAACGGCACCTGCCTGACGAGGACTTCCTGTCCGCTGTAGGTGTCGAAGGCGCGGCTCTCGGTGAGTTCGTACTCGTCGGAGGGCGGCAGCGGCAGGCGGTAGCGGTCGGCGAGCACCCGGCCCGCGTAGTCGTCCACTGTGCCTCCCCCGGCCGCCCGGTCGGTCAATTCCGTTCGTCTCGCGGCCCGTTCCGACCGCATAGCGGGATGCGTACGGTCCGCAAGCACTCACGATACGTGCCGGAGGCAACCCGCAAAGAGAGGTTGACCGATCTCGGGCCCACGGCTGCCGGGGCCCGGCTCGCTCACTTCTTCGGCTGGAAGGTCTCCGTCAGCGTCTGCCAGGTGCTCTTGCGCAGTTCGCCGTCCCAGTCCGACGCCTTCGCCGTGTACATCAGGGCGTACCCGAGGTGGTCGCCGACGACGAACCCGCGGTCGACGGTCCGGTACTGCGTGCCGCCGTCGACGTAGGTGAACTCCCAGTCGGCGGTGTTCCAGCCGCGGTACTGGACCGCCTGTATCCGGATCTTCTTGTACTGCGAGCGCGTCATGTAGCGCTCCTGGTTCTCCCAGTCCGCCTTCGGGTCGCCCTTCGGCGTGGTGGTCCAGGCGACCAGCAGCTTCTGTCCGTCGGGCCCGGTGAAACGGTCCCCCGCGGAGTCCGAGGTCTGGTACTTCCACCCCGCGGGCAGTCCGATCGAGTACCCCTGCCCGCCGTTGTGCGTGGACGCCACCGCGGCGTCGGTGTCGTCGGAGGTGCTGGTGCCGCCGTCCGAGCCGGACGAGCCGCCCGACGACGCCTGCGACGCCGAGCCGTCCGTGGACCCCTTCGTGGAGCCCGGCTTCGTGTCCTGGGAACCGGACTTCGAGGCGTCGTCGTCCTTGCCGGACCCGCCGCTCGTGTCCTCCTTGGTGCCGACGCTCGCGCTCTGGCCGGCCCCGGCCTTGGCACCGCCGCCGTTCCCGTCGCCGCCGTCGTCGCCCCCGCCGAAGGTGAGGGCCAGCACGGTGCCGATCACCGCCAGCGCCACCACCACGGCGATGATCAGCAGGGTCCGCTTCGGCACCACGTCGGTGAGCGGCGCCTTGGGCACGGACCGCGGCGGCAGATCCGGCAGGTCCGGCGGCGTCATCACGGGCCAGCCCGAACCGCGCCCGGCCGGGGTCGCGTTGCCGCTTCCCTGGGCGGCCCGCTCACCCGCGCCCGCGCCGGGGCCGGAAGCGGCACCGGCACCGGCACCGGCGGAGTCGGCCGCCGTGCCCGCGGACACCGGCGCGCCGGCGGACGCCGACGGGGCCGCCGTACCCGCCGCGGAGCCCGCGGACTTGGTGCGGCTCGCGGCGGCCGAGGTCGACGCACCGGCCACCACGGCGGCCTTGCGCACGGAGCGCAGGGCCCCGCGCAGCTTCTCCGCCGCCTCCTCGCCGCGCTTGTTCCCGGCTCCCGCCGCGCTCCCGCGATCCTCGGGCGAGTCCGGCAGCGCGGGCAGCGGCACGACCTTCGTCGCGTCCGCCGGCTCCCGCTCGGCGGTCCCGGACGCGGAAGCCGCGATCACCTTCTTCAGCATGGCCCGCGCGCCCGCGTCGTCGAGACGCAGCGCCGGGTCCTTGGTGAGCAGTCCGTAGATGACGTCCCGCAGCGGGCCCGCGTTCTTCGGCTCCTCCAGCGGCTCGGTCATCACCGCCGTGAGCGTCGCTATCGCGGAGCCCTTGTCGTACGGCGGGGATCCCTCGACCGCCGCGTAGAGCAGTCCGCCGAGCGACCACAGGTCGGCGGCGGGGCCGGGCTTGTGGCCGCGGGCGCGCTCCGGGGAGATGTAGGAGGGGGCGCCGACGAGCATGCCGGTGGAGGTGATGGACGGGTCGCCCTCGACCTGGGCGATGCCGAAGTCGGTGAGCACGACCCGGCCGTCGTCGGCGATCAGCACGTTCGACGGCTTCACGTCACGGTGCAGGATGCCCTCGCGGTGCGCCGAACGCAGCACGTCGAGGATGGCCAGGCCGACTTCCGCCGCGCGCCCGGGCTCCAGCACGCCGTCCTCGCGGATGACCTCGGCGAGCGACTTGCCCTCGACGAGCTCCATCACGATCCACGGCCGGTCGTCCTCGTCGACCACGTCGAAGACCGTCACCGCGCTGTTGTTGCGGATCCTGGCGATGGCCTTCGCCTCGCGCAGCGTCCGCGTGATCAGCCGGCGCTTCTCCTCGTCGTCGATGTTCGTCGGGAACCGCAGCTCCTTGACGGCGACCGTGCGGCCGAGGGTCTCGTCCTCGGCGCGCCACACCGTACCCATGCCGCCGCGGCCGAGCACATCTCCCAGCCGGTACCGCCCCGCGAGGAGACGTGCGCTCTTCCCCTGACGGGATGTCCCCGCCCGCTCCGCCTCCGACATGCGTCCCCTCATGCAACCCGCCCTGACAGAGCCTCCATTGTCCCCCACCCGACAAGTGCTCGACGCCCAGGGTGCCCATCGCCGCGCGACGGGGCCCGGAACCCGAAGCGCGGGTCCCCCGGAACGCGCCCGCCAATCCCGCCGACCGAACCCGGCCAGGACTTCCGACGATTTCCGGCCAAGGGTCGGAGCGGGTCCGGGCCAAGGGCCAAAGCGGGTTCCGGCCAGGCCTCCGGCCCGGTCCCGGCCTGCTTCCGGCCCGGGTTTCCCACCCCGGTCCGGCGGAGTCCCGGGAGCCTGCGGATCCGGTGAAAGCGGCGTCCCGGCACCCGGCATGATGGGCCGTGACAAGGGGGGAACCGGGATGCCATCGCTGCGGACGCTGCTCGCCGTACCCGTCTCCCTGCTGCTTCTCAGCCCCGCCCCGGCCGGCTCACAGGCACACTCCAGCCCGCCCGCGGACAGGGTCCTCGCGCAGCTGACGACCCGGGGCAAGGCGCCCGCGGCAGCCCTGCTGGCCCGGGACGGGAAAGCCACCCGGTACGCCCAGGCCGGTCCTGGAATCTCCCGCTCCGACCACTTCCGCGCGGGCAGCATCACGAAGACCTTCATCGCGACGGTCGTCCTGCAACTGGCCGCCGAACACCGGCTGTCGCTGTCCGACACCGTGGAGCGCCACCTGCCCGGTCTGGTGCGCGGGGCAGGCAACGACGGGCGCGCGCTGACCCTGCGTTCCCTGCTCACCCACACCAGCGGCCTGTACGACTTCACCCGGGACACCGGGGGCACGGTCCCCGTCACCCCCACCCTGTCCGTGCGGCTCGCGCTCACCCACCCTCCGGCCGACCGTGGCCGATTCGCCTACTCCAACACCAACTACGTCCTGCTCGGCCTGGTCGTCGAGCAGGTCACCGGCCACTCGTACGCCACCGAGACCACGCGCCGCGTCATCGCTCCGCTGGGTCTGACCGGCACCTCCTTTCCCGGCTCCCGCACGTCCCTCCCCTCTCCGCACGGCCGCGCCCACGCCGCCGACGGGTCCGACGTCACCGCGCTCGACCCACGGGTGGCCGGGGCCGCGGGCGAGCTGGTGACCACGCTCGCCGATCTGGACCGCTTCTACGCGGCGCTGCTGGGCGGAAAGTTGCTGCCCCCGCGCGAGCTGCGCGAGATGCTCGACACCCGTGCCGCACACGGCTCGTACGGCATGGGGCTGTTCCCCGTGAAGCTGCCCTGCGGGACCACGGTGTGGGGGCACAACGGACGCATCACCGGCAGCTACGTGCGCACCGCGGCCACCTCGGACGGTCGTCATGTCCTTGCCTTCCGGGTGAACACGACGGAGATCGCGGACCCCGGCCTGGAACCGGCCCTCCTCACCGCCGAGTTCTGCCCCGGCATCTCGTAGAACGACCGGCGTTCGCCCCGGGATCCCGGCCTCCGTCACCCGTTCGGGTGGAGAGTGCCGCAAGCCGGCCGCCCTACAGCGGCACGATGTCCGGCGCCCCGAGCCGGGCCGCGTCCGCCGTCAGGTCGTCGGGCTGGAGCTGCGACTCCCGCTCCGCCTCCACCCGCTTCTCGTAGTGCTCGATCTCGCGCTCGATCTGGCTCTTGTCCCAGCCCAGCACCGGCGCCATCAGCTCCGCGGCCTCACGGGCGCTCAGCGTGCCCCGGTCGAAGGTCTCGATGGAGATGCGGGTGCGCCGGGTCAGCACGTCGTCCAGGTGCCGGGCACCCTCGTGCGAGGCCGCGTAGACGATCTCGGCGCGCAGGTAGTCGTCGGCCGCCCGCAGGGGTTCCCCCAGCGACGGGTCCCCGGCGATCAGGTCGAGCAGTTCCTGCGTCGCCGAACCGAAGCGGTTCAGCAGATGCTCCACGCGCGCCACGTGCAGCCCGGTCTTCGCGGCGATCCGCGCCCGCGCGTTCCACAGCGCCGGGTAGCCCTCCGCGCCCAGCAGCGGGATGTTCTCGGTGACGCAGTCGGCGACCCGCATGTCGAGCCCGTGCACCGCCTCGTCCACCGCGTCCTTGGCCATCACCCGGTAGGTGGTGTACTTGCCGCCCGCCACGACCACCAGCCCCGGCACGGGATGGGCGACGGTGTGCTCGCGGGACAGCTTGCTGGTGGCGTCCGACTCGCCGGCCAGCAGCGGGCGCAGTCCCGCGTACACGCCCTCGACGTCGTCCCGCGTCAGCGGCACCGAGAGCACCGAGTTCACGTGCTCCAGCAGATAGTCGATGTCGGCGCTGGAGGCGGCCGGGTGGGCCTTGTCGAGGTCCCAGCCGGTGTCGGTGGTCCCGATGATCCAGTGCCGGCCCCAGGGGATGACGAACAGGACGGACTTCTCGGTGCGCAGGATCAGTCCGGTGGAGGAGTGGACCCGGTCCTTGGGCACGACCAGGTGGATGCCCTTGGAGGCACGGACGTGGAACTGCCCGCGCTCGCCCACCATCGCCTGCGTGTCGTCGGTCCACACCCCGGTCGCGTTGACGATCTGTTTCGCGCGGACCTCGTACTCCCCGCCGCCCTCGACGTCCTCGACCCGGGCACCGACCACGCGCTCGCCCTCGCGCAGAAAGCCGGTCACCCGCGCCCGGTTGGCGGCATGCGCGCCGTACCAGGCGGCCGTGCGCACCAGCGTGGCCACATAACGGGCGTCGTCCATCTGGGCGTCGTAGTACTGAAGGGCGCCGACGAGCGCGTCCTTCCTCAGACACGGGGCGACCCGCAGGGCGTGACGCCGGCTCAGGTGCCGGTGCGTGGGCAGGCCCCGGCCGTGGCTGCGGGCCATCGACATGGCGTCGTAGAGCGCCACGCCCGAACCGGCGTACAGCCGCTCCCACCCCTTGTGCTGCAGCGGATAAAGGAACGGCACCGGCTTCACCAGATGCGGCGCGAGGCGCTCCAGCAGCAGGCCGCGCTCCTTCAGCGCCTCCCTGACCAGCGCGAAGTCCAGCATCTCCAGATAACGCAGGCCGCCGTGGATCAGCTTGCTCGATCTGCTCGACGTACCCGACGCCCAGTCACGCGCCTCGACCAGTCCCGTGGACAGGCCGCGCGTCACGGCGTCGAGTGCGGTGCCCGCGCCGACGACACCACCGCCGACGACGAGCACGTCCAGCTCACGCTCGGCCATGGATGCCAGTGACTCGGCACGCTGCGCCGGCCCCAGTGTCGCTGTCCTCACCGCTGCCTCCCGCTCGTCGGTCGCGCCGGGCACACCCCGTGGGGCAGGACCGGGCCCGCATCCCCCATGCCCCAATCCTGACCGGGATGCCCGACTTCAGCCACCAGTCGCTCCCAGCCTGTGGACAACTTTCGCGGGACTGTCGGGAAACACAGCCGACCAATACCGCATCACGGTCATATTTACTCCTAGTGTGACATTGCGCTTCGCTCGTCTTGTCCTCACGACTTGCGCACCTGTCCCGCTTCGGTTATTGGGAAGGACGGCCCACGCCATGCCCGCAGATCTCGCCGTCATCGGACTCGGTCCTCTCGGCCTGCCCCTGGCCCAGGCAGCCGTCGCCGCCGGTATCGCCACACTCGGCTACCGGACCGGGCCGGAATCCGGCTCGCTCAGCCCCGCCGAACTGCGCCGGATGCTCTCGGGGGGCTTCCGGACCGCCGCCGGACCCGCCGAGCTGGGCCGGGTCCGCACCGCCGTCATCTGCGCGCCGACCCCGCGCGGCGCCGACGGCGGATTCGACCTGAGCCAGGTGGAGACGGCCGCCCGCACCCTGGCCGAGCGTCTGCGGCCGCACACCACCGTGATCCTGGAGTCCCCCGTGTACCCCGGGACCACCGAGGAATTCCTGCGCCCGCTGCTGGAGGAGGTCTCGGGACTGCGGGCCGGCCGCGACTTCCACCTCGCCTACGCGCCGGGCCGGGTGGACCCCGGCAACCGCGACTTCACCCCGGCCAACACCCCCAAGGTCATCGGCGGTCTCACGCCCGCGTGCACCGAGTCCGCCGCCGCCTTCTACGGCCGGCTCACCGACAAGGTGGTACGCGCGCGTGGACCCCGCGAGGCCGAGACCGTGCACCTCCTGGAGACCAACTACCGGCACGTCAACATCGCCCTCGTCAACGAGATGGCCGTCCTCTGCCACGACCTGGGCGTCGACCTGTGGGACGTCATCCGCTGCGCGGAGACCAAGCCGTTCGGCTTCCAGGCCTTCCGCCCCGGCCCCGGCGTCGGCGGCCACGCCGTCCCGCAGGACCTGACCGGCCAGGCGGGCCGCACCCTGCGGATGGTCGAGCTGGCCCAGCAGGTCAACAGCCGGATGCCCCGGTACGTCGTGCAGCGCGCCGCGGCCCTCCTCAACGAGCACGGGAAGTCGGCGCGCGGCGCGCGCGTGCTGCTGCTCGGCGTCACCTACAAGGCCGACCTGGCCGACCAGCAGGCCACCCCCGCGCACGAGATCGCGACCCGGCTCATGGAGCTCGGCGCCTCGGTCAGCTACCACGACCCGCACGTGCCGTCCTGGAGCGTCCTGGACCGGCCGGTGCCCCGCGCGGACTCCCTCTACGAGGCGGCGGCCCACGCCGATCTCACGATCCTGCTCCAGCAGCACCGCACGTACGACATGCAGGGCCTGTCGGTGAAGGCCCAGCTCCTGCTAGACACCCGGGGCGCGACTCCGACGGGGGCGGCGCACCGGTTGTGACGGGGAAAATTCCGTGACGGGTTGTCACTCCCCCCTGCTAACGTGCGCAAGCTCTCGCACACCAGTGCGCCCGCGACGCGGGCGCCCTCAGGTGTGCGCCGACGTCTCGCGCACACCACGGGTGCGCCCGCATCCCTGGGGGGATCCACATGAGCCAGACCACGCCGCCGCCCGGCCCGCCGGCCGACAACCCGTACGCGGGGCAGTCCGGCCGGCCGACCCAGCCCGACGCGACGGGGGAGTCCGCACAGACCGGTGACCCACAGGGCACACCGCAGCCGGGCTTCCCGGTCACGCCCGGCATCCCCGTCGCCCCCGTCGCCCCGGTGCGCGACAACTTCGTGCTCGGTCTCGCCGCCGCCGTCGGCGCCGGCCTGGTCTCCGCGATCCTGTACGGCATCGTCGTCGGCCTCACCGAGCACGAGATCGGCTACGCCGCCGTCGGCGTCGGCTTCCTGGTCGGCATCGCCGCGGGCCGCGCCGGCGGTCGCAGCCAGTCCCTGCCGGTCGCCGGCGTGATCGTCTCGGTGGCCGCGGTCTACCTCGGCCAGTTGATCGGCACGGCCATGCTCGGCGCGAAGGAGCTCGGTGTCGGCTTCAACGAGGTCTTCTTCGGCCACTTCGGCGTGGTCCAGGATGCCTGGCAGGAGACGGCCGACCCGCTGACCTTCGTCTTCTTCGCGATCGCCGCGTACGTGGCGTTCCAGAGCACCCGGAGGAACGGGGTCCGGTGATTCCCGCCCGGCTGTTCCTGGTCGCTGTCGCCCTGCTCCTCGGGGACGTCGCCGAGCCGCTGACGGCCGGCTGACGACGACCGCCTTACGGGAGAAGGGCCCGCCCCAACCGAGTGGTG
>NZ_JBEOWS010000059.1:0-35341 GCF_040296125.1 Streptomyces sp. NPDC002265
GGCCACCCCGGCGGCACGTTTCTGCTGAGACGGTGCTTGCTCAGTTGTCCTCGTGGGCGACCGCGCGGCGCGCGTCCGCGTCCAGGACACCCCAGTTGATCAGCTGCTCGGTGAGCACCGAGGGCGACTGGTCGTAGATGACGGCGAGGGTGCGCAGGTCGTCCTGGCGGATCGAGAGCACCTTGCCGTTGTAGTCACCGCGCTGCGACTGGATCGTGGCCGCGTACCGCTGGAGCGGGCCGGCCTTCTCGACCGGCACGTGGGCGAGGCGCTCCAGGTCGAGCACCAGCTTCGGCGGCGGCTCGGCGGCGCCGCCAGGGGTCGTGCCCGGAAGCAGCTCCTGTACGGGAACGCCGTAGAAATCCGCCAGTTCGGCAAGACGCTGTACGGTCACGGCACGGTCACCGCGCTCGTACGAACCGACCACGACCGCCTTCCAGCGTCCCTGGGACTTCTCCTCGACACCGTGGAGGGAAAGGCCCTGCTGGGTGCGGATGGCCCGGAGCTTGGCCCCGAGCTGTTTGGCGTATTCGCTGGACATATGGCTCCCCGGCACTGGGTCGACGCGGCCGGCGTTGATTCCCGCCACGCAGTTGGTAACTCACTGTGAGGTTACGCAGCGTGATTCTCCTGCGTCAAGCCGAATGGTCCACACCGACGCTTCGCGGAAGGCGGCGACCGATTGCGCCAAGGGGGTGATCGGGACGGTCGCGTCGGCCTGCTAACGTGGATGGCGCAATCCCGACGTCCTTTAAGGTCCGTCCCGTGAGGCGGAGAAGGAGGTCCGTTTCGTATGGACACATCATTGCCCGATGCGCGGCCCGTACTCGAGGGCCCGGACATCGCGCGGGTACTGACCCGCATCGCCCACGAGATCGTCGAACGTGCCAAGGGCGCCGACGACGTGGTGCTCCTCGGCATCCCGACCCGGGGCGTCTTCCTCGCCCGGCGGCTCGCCGACAAGCTCGCGGAGATCACCGACCGCAAGATCCCGGTCGGCTCGCTCGACATCACGATGTACCGCGACGACCTGCGTATGCACCCGCCGCGTGCGCTGGCCCGCACCGAGATCCCCGGTGACGGGATCGACGGCCGCCTCGTCGTCCTGGTCGACGACGTGCTCTTCTCCGGCCGCACGATCCGCGCCGCCCTCGACGCCCTGAACGACATCGGGCGCCCCCGCGCGGTCCAGCTCGCGGTCCTCGTCGACCGCGGCCACCGCGAGCTGCCCATCCGCGCCGACTACGTCGGCAAGAACCTCCCCACGTCGCTGCGGGAGACGGTCAAGGTCCAGCTCGCCGAGGAGGACGGTCGCGACACCGTGCTGCTCGGCGCGAAGCGGACCGTCCCGGGCGAGCAGTAGTCACACGGGGGGCGTACGTCGGCGACGTACGTCCTGCCCGTGTGCCCGCGCACGCCCGCCGCGCCGCTCCGGGGGACACCCCCGGACCCGCCTCCCCGCCTGAACTGCCTTACGGAGCCTGAAAGATGCAGCGTCATCTCATCTCGGCCGCCGACCTCACCCGCGACGACGCCGTCCTGATCCTCGACACCGCCGAGGAGATGGCCCGGGTGGCCGACCGGCCGATCAAGAAGCTGCCGACCCTGCGCGGCCGCACGATCGTCAACCTCTTCTTCGAGGACTCGACCCGCACCCGGATCTCCTTCGAGGCCGCCGAGAAGCGCCTCTCGGCGGACGTCATCAACTTCACCGCCAAGGGGTCGAGCGTCTCGAAGGGCGAGTCCCTGAAGGACACCGCACAGACCCTGGAGGCCATGGGCGTCGACGCCGTGGTCATCCGGCACGGCGCCTCCGGCGCCCCCTACCGTCTGGCCACCTCCGGCTGGATCGACGCCGCCGTGATCAACGCGGGCGACGGCACCCACCAGCACCCCACGCAGGCCCTGCTGGACGCGTTCACCATGCGCCGCCGGCTCGTCGGCCGCGACGCCGGCCTCGGCCAGGACCTGGCCGGCAAGCGGATCACCATCGTCGGCGACGTCCTGCACAGCCGGGTCGCCCGCTCCAACGTCGACCTGCTGCACACCCTCGGCGCCGAGGTCACCCTGGTCGCGCCGCCCACCCTGGTGCCGGTGGGCGTGGAGACCTGGCCCTGCGAGGTCGCCTACGACCTCGACAGCACGCTGCCCAAGTCCGACGCCGTGATGATGCTGCGCGTCCAGCGCGAGCGCATGAACGCCGCCTTCTTCCCGACCGAGCGCGAGTACTCGCGGCGCTACGGGCTGGACGGCGACCGCATGGCGAAGATGCCCGAGCACGCGATCGTGATGCATCCCGGCCCGATGGTCCGCGGCATGGAGATCACCGCCGAGGTCGCCGACTCCGAGCGCTGCACGGTCGTCGAGCAGGTCGCCAACGGCGTCTCCATCCGCATGGCGGTCCTCTACCTGCTGCTCGGCGGCAACGAGCCCGCCGGCACCCAAGCCCGCACCACCGAGGAGAAGTAAGACGATGAGCAAGATCCTGATCCGTGGTGCGAAGGTGCTCGGCGGCGAGCCCCAGGACGTGCTGATCGACGGCGCGACGATCGCCGCCGTCGGCACCGGACTCGACGCCGAGGGCGCCGAGGTCGTCGAGGCCGGCGGCAAGGTACTGCTGCCGGGCCTGGTCGACCTGCACACCCATCTGCGCGAGCCGGGCCGCGAGGACTCCGAGACCGTGCTGACCGGCACCCGCGCCGCTGCCTCCGGCGGCTACACGGCCGTGTTCGCCATGGCCAACACCTTCCCGGTCGCCGACACCGCCGGTGTGGTCGAGCAGGTCTACCGGCTCGGCCAGGAGCACGGCTACTGCGACGTGCAGCCGATCGGCGCCGTCACCGTCGGCCTGGAGGGCAAGAAGCTCGCCGAGCTCGGCGCCATGCACGAGTCCGCCGCCGGCGTCACCGTCTTCTCCGACGACGGCAAGTGCGTCGACGACGCCGTGATCATGCGCCGGGCGCTGGAGTACGTGAAGGCCTTCGGCGGCGTGGTCGCCCAGCACGCGCAGGAGCCGCGGCTGACCGAGGGCGCCCAGATGAACGAGGGCGTCGTCTCCGCCGAACTCGGCCTGGGCGGCTGGCCCGCGGTGGCCGAGGAGTCGATCATCGCCCGGGACGTCCTGCTGGCCGAGCACGTCGGCTCCCGCGTCCACATCTGCCACCTGTCGACCGCCGGCTCCGTCGAGATCGTCCGCTGGGCCAAGTCCCGCGGCATCGACGTCACCGCCGAGGTCACCCCGCACCACCTGCTCCTCACCGACGAGCTGGTGCGCTCGTACAACCCGGTCTACAAGGTCAACCCGCCCCTGCGCACCGAGCGGGACGTCATGGCGCTGCGCGAAGCGCTCGCCGACGGCACGATCGACATCGTCGCCACCGACCACGCCCCGCACCCGCACGAGGACAAGGACTGCGAGTGGGCCGCGGCCGCCATGGGCATGGTCGGCCTGGAGACCGCGCTGTCGGTGGTCCAGGAGACGATGGTCGACACCGGGCTGCTCGACTGGGCGGGCGTCGCCGACCGGATGTCGGTCAGGCCGGCGCAGATCGGACAGGCCTCCGGCCATGGACGACCTGTCTCGGCAGGTGAGCCCGCGAACCTCGTCCTGGTGGACACGCAATACCGTGGACCGGTGGACCCCGCGCGCTTCGCCTCGCGCAGCCGCAACACTCCCTACGAGGGCCGCGAGCTGCCGGGCCGTGTGACGCACACCTGGCTGCGGGGCAAGGCCACCCTCGTCGACGGGAAGCTCACGTGACACCTGTAATCCTGCTGGCCGCCGAGAAGAAATCGGCCGAGGTCACCGACTGGGCCGCGCGCATCGGCTGGCTCGTCGGACTCGCCCTCTTCGTCGCGCTCGTCTACTGGCTGATGCGCGAGGGCTGGAAGTGGCGCGGCACCCTCCAGGGCGACCTGCCCGAGCTGCCCACCGCGCCGGAAGAGCCCGGTCCGGTGAGACTGGGCATGAGCGGCCGCTACCACGGCTCCACCACGGCCGGGCAGTGGCTGGACCGCATCGTGGCGCGCGGCCTGGGCACCCGCAGCCGGGCCGAGCTCGCACTGACCGACGCGGGCCTGGACGTCGTACGCCCCGGCGCGGACGACTTCTTCGTCCCGCGCCAGGCACTGCGCGAGGCCCGGCTCGACAAGGGCATCGCGGGCAAGGTGCTCACCGAGGGCGGCCTGCTGGTCGTGACCTGGGCCCACGGCGACCGGCTGATCGACTCCGGCTTCCGCTCCGACCGGGCGGCCGAGCACAACGAGTGGGTCGACGCCATCAACGCGATGATCGAAAAGACGGAAACAACGGAAGGCGCACGATGACCACCTCCACCAGGGGAGCCGCCAGGACTCCCGCCGTACTCGTCCTGGAGGACGGCCGGGTCTTTCGCGGCCGCGCCTACGGGGCCGTGGGGGAGACCTTCGGCGAGGCGGTGTTCTCCACCGGCATGACCGGCTACCAGGAGACCCTCACCGACCCGTCGTACGACCGGCAGATCGTCGTCGCCACCGCCCCGCAGATCGGCAACACCGGCTGGAACGACGAGGACGACGAGTCCAGCCGCATCTGGGTCTCCGGCTACGTCGTCCGCGACCCCGCGCGTGTGCCCTCCAACTGGCGCGCCAGCCGCTCCCTCGACGAGGAACTCGTCGATCAGGGCGTCGTCGGCATCTCCGGCATCGACACCCGCGCCCTCACCCGCCATCTGCGCGAGGGCGGCTCCATGCGGGCCGGGATCTTCTCCGGCGACGCGATCGCACCCCACGCCGAGCTCCTCGCGCGCGTGCAGGCCCAGCCGCACATGAAGGGCGCGAGCCTGTACGAGGAGGTCGCCACCAAGGAGGCCTACGTCGTCCCGGCGGTCGGCGAGAAGAAGTTCACCGTCGCCGCCATCGACCTCGGCATCAAGGGCATGACCCCGTACCGCATGGCCGAGCGCGGCATCGAGGTGCACGTGCTGCCCGCCACGGCGACCGAGGACGACATCTACGCCATCGCCCCCGACGGCGTGTTCTTCTCCAACGGACCCGGCGACCCGGCGACCGCCGACGGCCCTGTCGCGCTGATGACGGCCGTCCTGAAGCGCAGGACGCCGCTGTTCGGCATCTGCTTCGGCAACCAGATCCTCGGCCGCGCCCTCGGCTTCGGCACCTACAAGCTGAAGTACGGCCACCGCGGCATCAACCAGCCGGTCCAGGACCGTACGACCGGCAAGGTCGAGGTCACCGCGCACAACCACGGCTTCGCCGTGGACGCGCCGCTCGACCGGGTCACCGAGACGCCCTTCGGCCGCGTCGAGGTCTCCCACGTCTGCCTGAACGACGACGTGGTGGAGGGCCTGCAGCTGCTCGACCAGCCGGGCTTCTCCGTCCAGTACCACCCCGAAGCGGCAGCGGGACCCCACGACGCCGCCTACCTGTTCGACCGCTTCACGTCTTTGATGAGCACAGTCCCGATGGAGGGCCAGCGTGCCTAAGCGCACCGATATCCAGTCCGTCCTGGTCATCGGCTCCGGCCCGATCGTCATCGGCCAGGCAGCCGAGTTCGACTACTCCGGCACCCAGGCGTGCCGCATCCTGCGCGCCGAGGGCCTGCGCGTCGTCCTGGTCAACTCCAACCCGGCGACGATCATGACCGACCCGGAGATCGCCGACGCCACCTACGTCGAGCCGATCACCCCCGAGTTCGTCGAGAAGATCATCGCCAAGGAGCGCCCCGACGCGCTGCTGCCCACCCTGGGCGGCCAGACGGCCCTGAACACGGCGATCTCGCTGCACGAGAACGGCGTCCTGGAGAAGTACGGCGTCGAGCTGATCGGCGCCAACGTCGAGGCCATCCACAAGGGCGAGGACCGTGAGCAGTTCAAGCAGGTCGTCGAGGAGGTCAACCGCAACATCGGCCACGGCGAGTCCGCCCGCTCGGTCATCTGCCACTCCATGGACGACGTCCTCGCCGGCGTCGACACGCTCGGCGGCTACCCGGTCGTGGTCCGCCCCTCCTTCACGATGGGTGGCGCCGGCTCCGGCTTCGCGCACGACGAGGAGGAGCTGCGCCGCATCGCGGGCCAGGGCCTGACGCTCTCCCCGACCACCGAGGTGCTCCTGGAGGAGTCCATCCTCGGCTGGAAGGAGTACGAGCTGGAGCTGATGCGCGACAAGCACGACAACGTCGTCGTCGTGTGCTCCATCGAGAACTTCGACCCGATGGGCGTGCACACCGGTGACTCCATCACCGTGGCACCCTCGATGACCCTCACCGACCGCGAGTACCAGATCCTGCGCGACATCGGTATCGCCGTGATCCGCGAGGTCGGCGTCGACACCGGCGGCTGCAACATCCAGTTCGCGGTGAACCCGGTCGACGGCCGCGTCATCGTCATCGAGATGAACCCGCGCGTGTCGCGGTCCTCGGCGCTCGCCTCCAAGGCGACCGGCTTCCCGATCGCCAAGATCGCCGCCAAGCTCGCCGTCGGCTACACCCTCGACGAGATCCCCAACGACATCACCCAGGAGACCCCGGCCTCCTTCGAGCCGACGCTCGACTACGTGGTCGTCAAGGCCCCGCGCTTCGCCTTCGAGAAGTTCCCCTCGGCCGACTCCACCCTCACCACCACCATGAAGTCGGTCGGCGAGGCCATGGCCATCGGCCGCAACTTCACCGAGGCCCTCCAGAAGGCGCTGCGCTCGCTGGAGAAGAAGGGCAGCCAGTTCACGTTCACCGGCGAGCCCGGCGACAAGGACGAGCTGCTGCGCGAGGCCGTACGGCCCACCGACGGCCGGATCAACACGGTCATGCAGGCCATCCGCGCGGGCGCCACGCCCGAGGAGGTCTTCGAGCACACGAAGATCGACCCCTGGTTCGTCGACCAGCTCTTCCTCATCAAGGAGACGGCCGACGAGCTCGCCGCGGCCGAGCGCCTGGACGTCGACCTGCTCGCCGAGGCCAAGCGGCACGGCTTCTCCGACCAGCAGATCGGCGAGATCCGCGGGCTGCGCGAGGACGTCGTGCGCGAGGTGCGGCACGCCCTGGGCATCCGCCCGGTGTACAAGACCGTCGACACCTGTGCCGCCGAGTTCGCGGCGAAGACGCCGTACTTCTACTCCTCCTACGACGAGGAGAGCGAGGTCGCGCCGCGCGAGAAGCCCGCGGTGATCATCCTGGGCTCCGGCCCGAACCGCATCGGCCAGGGCATCGAGTTCGACTATTCCTGCGTCCACGCCTCCTTCGCGCTGAGCGACGCCGGGTACGAGACCGTGATGGTCAACTGCAACCCGGAGACCGTCTCCACCGACTACGACACCTCCGACCGGCTGTACTTCGAGCCGCTCACCCTGGAGGACGTGCTGGAGATCGTGCACGCCGAGTCGCTGGCCGGCCCGATCGCGGGCGTCGTGGTCCAGCTCGGCGGCCAGACCCCGCTCGGCCTGGCGCAGGCCCTGAAGGACAACGGCGTGCCGGTCGTGGGCACCTCCCCCGAGGCCATCCACGCGGCCGAGGACCGGGGCGCCTTCGGGCGGGTGCTCGCCGAGGCCGGGCTGCCGGCCCCGAAGCACGGCACCGCCACCACCTTCGACGAGGCCAAGGCCATCGCGGACGAGATCGGCTACCCGGTCCTGGTGCGCCCGTCGTACGTCCTGGGCGGCCGCGGCATGGAGATCGTCTACGACGAGACCCGGCTGTCGTCCTACATCGCCGAGTCGACCGAGATCAGCCCCACCCGGCCGGTCCTGGTCGACCGCTTCCTCGACGACGCCATCGAGATCGACGTCGACGCCCTCTACGACGGCCACGAGCTCTACCTCGGCGGTGTCATGGAGCACATCGAGGAGGCCGGCATCCACTCCGGCGACTCGGCGTGCGCCCTGCCGCCGATCACCCTGGGCGGCTTCGACATCAAGCGTCTGCGCGCCTCGACCGAGGCCATCGCGCGCGGGGTGGGCGTCCGCGGACTGATCAACATCCAGTTCGCGATGGCGGGCGACATCCTCTACGTCCTGGAGGCCAACCCGCGCGCCTCGCGCACCGTCCCCTTCACCTCGAAGGCGACCGCGGTGCCGCTGGCCAAGGCCGCCGCGCGGATCTCGCTGGGCGCCACCGTCGCCGAGCTGCGCGCCGAGGGCCTGCTGCCGGCCAACGGCGACGGCGGCGAGCTGCCGCTGGACGCGCCGATCTCCGTCAAGGAGGCCGTGATGCCCTGGAGCCGCTTCCGGGACACCTCCGGCCGCGGTGTGGACACCGTCCTCGGCCCCGAGATGCGCTCCACCGGCGAGGTCATGGGCATCGACTCCGTCTTCGGCACGGCGTACGCCAAGTCGCAGTCGGGCGCGTACGGGCCGCTGCCCACCAAGGGCCGCGCGTTCATCTCGGTCGCCAACCGCGACAAGCGTTCGATGATCTTCCCGGCGCGCGAGCTGGTCGCCCACGGCTTCGAGCTGCTCGCCACCTCCGGCACGGCCGAGGTCCTCAAGCGCAACGGCCTGAACGCCACGGTGGTGCGCAAGCAGTCCGAGGGCACCGGACCGAACGGCGAGCGCACCATCGTGCAGCTCATCCACGACGGCGAGGTCGACCTCATCGTCAACACCCCGTACGGCACCGGCGGCCGGCTCGACGGCTACGAGATCCGTACGGCCGCCGTCGCCCGCGCCGTGCCGTGCCTGACGACGGTCCAGGCGCTCGCCGCCGCCGTCCAGGGCATCGACGCGCTCAACCACGGCGACGTGGGCGTCCGCTCGCTCCAGGAACACGCGCAGCACCTGACCGCGGCGCGCGACTAGCAGCTCCGAGGGGGACACCGGAAACGGTGTCCCCCTCTTCATGACGGCCCCCCACGTCATGGCCCCCGTCATGAGGACCCCCGAGGACTCGAGGACTTCCGAGATGTACAAACTCTTCTTCCATCTGGTCTTCCGGCGCATGGACCCCGAGCAGGCCCACTACCTGGCCTTCCGCTGGATCCGGCTCGCGGCGCGCGTCCCCGTCCTGCGCACCTTCCTGGCCGCCGCGCTCGCGCCCCGCCACCGGGAGCTGCGCACCGAGGCCTTCGGGCTGCGCATGCACGGCCCCTTCGGGCTCGCGGCCGGCTTCGACAAGAACGCCATCGCGATCGACGGCATGGCGATGCTCGGCTTCGACCACATCGAGATCGGCACGGTGACCGGGGAGGCACAGCCCGGCAACCCCAAGAAGCGGCTGTTCCGCCTGGTCCCGGACCGGGCGCTGATCAACCGCATGGGCTTCAACAACGAGGGCTCGCTCGCGGTCGCGGCCCGGCTGGCCGCACGGACGCCCGTGTTCAGGACCGTCGTGGGCGTGAACATCGGCAAGACGAAGGCAGTCCCCGAGACGGAGGCCGTCGGCGACTACGTGAAGTCGGCCGAGCGGCTGGCGCCGTACGCCGACTACCTGGTCGTCAACGTCTCCTCCCCGAACACGCCCGGCCTGCGCAACCTCCAGGCCACCGAGGCGCTGCGCCCGCTGCTCGGCGCGGTGCGCGAGGCCGCGGACCGCGCGGTGACCGACCGCCGGGTCCCGCTGCTGGTGAAGATCGCCCCGGACCTCGCCGACGAGGACGTCGACGCCGTCGCCGACCTGGCCGTCGAGCTCGGCCTGGACGGGATCATCGCCACCAACACCACCATCGCGCGCGAGGGACTCGGTCTGACCTCCTCGCCGGCCCTGGTCCAGGAGACCGGCGGACTGTCCGGCGCGCCGCTGAAGGAACGCTCGCTGGAGGTGCTGCGCCGCCTCTACGCGCGCGTGGGCGACCGGATCACCCTGGTGGGCGTCGGCGGCATCGAGAACGCCGAGGACGCCTGGCAGCGCATCCTCGCGGGCGCCACCCTGGTCCAGGGCTACAGCGCCTTCATCTACGAGGGCCCCTTCTGGGCCCGCGCCCTGCACAAGGGGCTCGCCGCGCGCCTGCGCACCAGCCCCTACCCCACTCTCGCCGACGCGGTCGGTGCCGACGTCAGGAAGGCCGCATGAGCTCTCTGGAACCCTTCGGTGCCCGGCTGCGCCGCGCCATGGACGAGCGCGGGCCGCTGTGCGTGGGCATCGACCCGCACGCCTCCCTGCTGGCCGAGTGGGGCCTGAACGACGACGTGGCCGGTCTGGAGCGGTTCAGCCGCACGGTCGTCGAGGCGACGGCCGACCGGGTCGCCGTCCTGAAGCCGCAGAGCGCGTTCTTCGAGCGCTTCGGCTCACGCGGGGTGGCCGTGCTGGAGAAGACGGTCGAGGAGGCGCGGGCGGCCGGTGCGCTGGTCGTCATGGACGCCAAGCGCGGCGACATCGGCTCCACCATGGCCGCCTACGCCGAGTCCTTCCTGCACAAGGACGCCCCGCTGTTCTCGGACGCGCTGACCGTCTCGCCCTACCTCGGCTACGGGTCGCTGGCCCCGGCCGTCGCCCTGGCGCGCGAGAACGGCGCGGGTCTGTTCGTGCTCGCCCTGACCTCCAACCCGGAGGGCGGCGAGGTGCAGCACGCGGTGCGCGCGGACGGCCGCACGGTCGGCGCGACGATGCTGGCCCACCTGGCGGCCGAGAACGCGGGGGAGGAGCCGCTGGGGTCCTTCGGGGCGGTCGTCGGCGCCACGCTGGGCGACCTGTCGTCGTACGACCTCGACATCCACGGTCCGCTCCTCGCGCCCGGCATCGGCGCCCAGGGTGCGACGCCGGCCGACCTTCCCGAGGTGTTCGGCGTGGCGGTGCGCAACGTCGTGCCCAACGTCAGCAGGGGTGTGCTTCGTCACGGTCCCGACGCGGGCGCGCTGCGTGCCGCCGCGGACCGGTTCGCGCGGGAGATCGAGGCGGTTGTCGCGGCCGTCTGAGGCACCCGGAGGCCGCCGCCGACAGCCTTCCAGGTCGACTTGAGGCTGGATACATTCTCAAATCCGGGGCAATATGTCTGAAATGTCCAGTCCTGATGGAGGCTGACCAGGACTTTTCCTCTGTTCTCGCTGACTCGGACGGAGTTGGCCGCTAGTCTCCGAGCAGAGTGAACGGGCGCAGCGTGTTGCTCGTAACTCCCTAGGTGTGGGGCGACTAGGTTCCTCACCGGTCCGTATCCGACAGTTCGACATCCGAGGTGACGTAGGCGTGGCTCTTCCGCCCCTTACCCCCGAACAGCGCGCAGCCGCGCTCGAAAAGGCCGCCGCGGCTCGCCGGGAGCGGGCCGAGGTCAAGAATCGACTCAAGCACTCCGGCGCCTCCCTTCACGAGGTCATCAAGCAGGGTCAGGAAAACGACGTCATCGGCAAGATGAAGGTTTCCGCCCTGCTGGAGTCCCTGCCGGGCGTGGGCAAGGTCCGCGCCAAGCAGATCATGGAGCGACTCGGCATCTCCGAGAGCCGCCGCGTGCGTGGCCTCGGGTCCAACCAGATCGCCTCCCTTGAGCGCGAGTTCGGCAGCACCGGCTCCTGAGTGCCGGGTGGTCCGGGACTGACGTTCCGGGCACCCCGGGATTGCTGGAATAATCGCTGCATGGCTGCAACATTCCGGGGGACGACCCCCGAGCCCCCGGACGTACGTCCGCGGCTGACCGTGCTCTCCGGCCCCTCCGGGGTCGGTAAGAGCACGGTCGTCGCTCATATGCGCAAGGAACATCCCGAGGTGTGGCTGTCGGTGTCGGCGACGACCCGCAAGCCCCGCCCGGGGGAGAAGCACGGCGTCCACTACTTCTTCGTCAGCGACGACGAGATGGACAAGCTGATCGCCAACGGCGAACTGCTGGAGTGGGCCGAGTTCGCGGGCAACCGCTACGGCACGCCCCGCGCGGCCGTGCTGGAGCACCTGGAGTCCGGTGTCCCGGTCCTCCTGGAGATCGACCTCCAGGGCGCCCGGCAGGTCCGCGAGTCCATGCCCGAGGCCCAGCTGGTGTTCCTGGCCCCGCCCTCCTGGGACGAACTGGTGCGCCGGCTCACCGGCCGCGGCACCGAGCCGCCGGAGGTCATCGAGCGCCGCCTGGACGCGGCGAAGATCGAACTGGCGGCGGAGCCGGAGTTCGACGAGACCCTGGTCAACACCTCTGTCAAGGACGTGGCACGGGAGCTGCTAGCCTTGATGGATGTCGTGTGATCACGAGCGTGTGACCATGACCGACCTTTTCCCCACCATCGGAAGGTAGAGCGTGTCCTCTTCCATCTCCGCGCCCGAGGGCATCATCAACCCGCCGATCGACGAGCTTCTCGAGGCCACGGACTCGAAGTACAGCCTCGTGATCTACGCGGCCAAGCGGGCCCGCCAGATCAACGCGTACTACTCGCAGCTCGGCGAGGGCCTCCTCGAGTACGTCGGTCCGCTCGTCGACACCCACGTCCACGAGAAGCCGCTCTCGATCAGCCTGCGCGAGATCAACGCGGGACTGCTGACGTCCGAGGCCATCGAGGGCCCGGCGTAAGTAGCATTTCCAGCTTGCGGCTGGTTTTTCCACAGGCCCGGCAGCGCGACTGCCGGGCCTGTGGTGTGTGATGGAGGCGTGCGCCCGTCACCGGCGCACGCGAGCGAGCGGAGGGGAGCGACGGTGGACAAGCCGAAGGTCGTACTGGGGGTCAGCGGTGGCATCGCCGCCTACAAGGCCTGCGAGCTGCTGCGAAGACTGACGGAGTCGGGGCATGACGTCCGGGTCGTGCCCACCGCCTCCGCGCTGCACTTCGTCGGCGCCGCGACCTGGTCCGCGCTCTCCGGCCACCCCGTCTCGACCGAGGTCTGGGACGACGTCGACCAGGTCCCGCACGTCCGCATCGGCCAGCACGCCGACCTGGTGGTCGTCGCCCCCGCCACGGCCGACATGCTCGCCAAGGCCGCCCACGGACTCGCGGACGACCTGCTCACCAACACGCTCCTCACCGCGCGCTGCCCCGTGGTCTTCGCCCCCGCCATGCACACGGAGATGTGGGAGCACCCGGCCACCCAGGAGAACGTGGCCACGCTGCGCCGCCGCGGCGCCGTCGTGATCGAACCCGCTGTGGGGCGCCTGACCGGTGTGGACACCGGCAAGGGCCGGCTGCCCGACCCGGCCGAGATCTTCGAGGTCTGCCGCCGTGTGCTCGCCCGCGGTGCCGCGCGGCCGGATCTCGCCGGCCGCCATGTCGTGGTCAGCGCCGGGGGCACCCGCGAACCCCTCGACCCGGTGCGCTTCCTCGGCAACCGTTCCTCGGGCAAGCAGGGCTACGCCCTCGCCCGCACGGCCGCGGCCCGCGGCGCCCGGGTCACCCTGGTCGCCGCGAACACCGGCCTGCCCGACCCGGCGGGTGTGGACGTCGTCCAGGTCGGCACGGCCGTCCAGCTGCGCGAGGCCGTGCTCAAGGCGGCCCCGGACGCGGACGCGGTCGTGATGGCCGCCGCGGTCGCCGACTTCCGCCCCCAGGCCTACGCGACCGGAAAAATCAAGAAGAAGGACGGCCAGGAACCGGAACCCATCGTCCTCGTACGGAATCCGGACATCCTCGCGGAGATCTCCGCCGATCGCGCACGGCCCGGCCAGGTGGTCGTCGGCTTCGCCGCCGAGACCGACGACGTCCTCGCCAACGGCCGCACCAAGCTGCAGCGCAAGGGCTGTGACCTGCTCGTGGTGAACGAGGTGGGGGAACGCAAGACTTTCGGCTCCGAGGAGAACGAGGCTGTGGTACTGGGCGCCGACGGAACCGAGACGGCCGTGCCGTACGGCCCGAAAGAGGCCCTGGCCGAAACCGTATGGGACCTTGTGGCGCAACGCCTGGGGTGAATGTTTCCCTCACCTCGGGGATCACGCCGGGCCCGCACATTCGGGCGTGGCGCCCCTGGCCAAGCTCGAGCGGCATTGGGCAGAATGCCCCGTGCCGCAGGTCACAGCCCTTCCGAGAGGCGAGACAGTGGGGCCATGACCGAGCGCGACCGATAAACTGTTCTCGGACGACATCAGGCGCAGCCCTGTCCGTCCGCCAATGATCAGCCAGCAGCCGCTGCAACCCCAGGGAGCGTTGTGTCCCGTCGCCTGTTCACTTCGGAGTCTGTGACCGAGGGTCACCCCGACAAGATCGCTGACCAGATCAGCGACACCATTCTCGACGCGCTTCTGCGCGAGGACCCGACCTCCCGGGTCGCGGTCGAGACCCTGATCACCACCGGTCTGGTGCACGTGGCCGGAGAGGTCACCACCAAGGCCTACGCGCCGATCCCGCAGCTCGTGCGCGAGAAGATCCTCGAGATCGGCTACGACTCCTCGAAGAAGGGCTTCGACGGCGCCTCCTGCGGCGTCTCGGTGTCGATCGGTTCGCAGTCCCCGGACATCGCGCAGGGCGTCGACACGGCCTACGAGTCGCGGGTCGAGGGCGACGACGACGAGCTCGACAAGCAGGGCGCCGGCGACCAGGGCCTGATGTTCGGCTACGCCAGCGACGAGACGCCCACCCTGATGCCGCTGCCGATCTTCCTGGCGCACCGCCTGTCGAAGCGGCTGTCCGAGGTCCGCAAGAACGGCGCCATCCCCTACCTGCGCCCCGACGGCAAGACCCAGGTCACCATCGAGTACGACGGCGACAAGGCGGTCCGCCTGGACACGGTCGTCGTCTCCTCGCAGCACGCCAGCGACATCGACCTGGACTCGCTGCTGACCCCGGACATCCGCGAGTTCGTCGTGGAGCCGGAGCTGAAGGCCCTCCTCGACGACGGCATCAAGCTGGAGACCGAGGGCTACCGCCTGCTGGTCAACCCGACCGGCCGCTTCGAGATCGGCGGCCCGATGGGCGACGCCGGCCTCACCGGCCGCAAGATCATCATCGACACCTACGGCGGCTTCGCCCGCCACGGCGGCGGCGCCTTCTCCGGCAAGGACCCGTCCAAGGTCGACCGCTCGGCCGCCTACGCGATGCGCTGGGTCGCCAAGAACGTCGTCGCCGCGGGGCTCGCCTCCCGCTGCGAGGTCCAGGTCGCCTACGCGATCGGCAAGGCCGAGCCCGTCGGTCTCTTCGTCGAGACCTTCGGCACCCACAAGGTCGAGCCGGAGAAGATCGAGAAGGCGATCGACGAGGTCTTCGACCTGCGTCCGGCCGCCATCATCCGCGACCTCGACCTGCTGCGTCCGATCTACGCCCAGACGGCCGCCTACGGCCACTTCGGCCGTGAGCTGCCCGACTTCACCTGGGAGCGCACGGACCGCGTGGACGCGCTGAAGAAGGCCGCGGGCCTGTAGGCCCCGGCTCCGCTTCCCGGCACGGGCCCGGCTCTCCCTTCGGGGAGGTCCGGGCCCGTCCTGTGTGTGCCGAGCGGGCCTGTCCGGTGCCTCCCACCCGGGCCGTGCGGGGCGAAACCGGTGGCCGCGGGGGCGCGGGGACCGTACTGTGACGACTCTCCCGGTGCGAAGGCCGCGGCTACTTCGATGGAGCGCGTCCCCAGGGCGTGCGGTGAAGTTGAGCAGGTGTCGCCGCTGTCGTGTGGATCTCGGGAGGCCTCGGTGATCACCGGCGACGCCGGTTGTCGGTCGCGTTTGGTAAGAATGCAAGCGTGAGCAGCGAGAACCGGACGGGGGAGGGCGGCGCCGAAGGCGCGCCGCCCGAACAGCTCGCGCTCATCCGGGCGAGCGTGCGCGAGGCCAAGGTGCCGCGGGCCAAACCCCGGACCTGGCGCGGGGCCGCGCTGGCGAAGGAACTGCCCGTCGCCCGGGTGCTCGTCGACAAGGGCGTGCTGCACCTCGACCGCTACTTCGACTACGCCGTCCCCGAGGAACTCGACGCGGACGCGCAGCCCGGCGTGCGGGTGCGGGTGCGGTTCGGCGCCGGACGGAACCGGGTGCGCGACGGCCGCCGCGAGGGCGGAGGCCTGATCGACGGGTTCCTGGTGGAGCGCCGGGCCGAGTCCGACTACTCCGGGCCGCTGGCCGCGCTCGCCCAGGTCGTGTCGCCCGAGCCCGTACTGAGCGAGGAACTGCTGACGCTGGCGCGGGCCGTCGCCGACCGGTACGCCGGGAGCCTCGCCGATGTGCTCCAGCTCGCCGTGCCGCCGCGCAGCGCGAAGGCCGAGCAACGACCCTCCCCCCAGCCCCTGCCCGCCCCGCGAGCGCCCGAGCCGGGGTCCTGGACGCGGTACGAGCGGGGGGCCGCGTTCCTCCGGTCGCTGGCCACGGGAGGCGCGCCGCGTGCCGTGTGGAACGCCCTGCCCGGCCCCGAGTGGAGCGACGAACTGGCCCGCGCCGTCGCGGCGACCCTCGCCTCCGGCCGCGGGGCGCTCGTCGTCGTGCCCGACGGACGCGCCGCCTCCCGGGTCGACGCCGCGCTGACGGCGCTGCTGGGCGAGGGACGGCACGCGCTGCTGACCGCCGACGCCGGACCAGAGAAGCGCTACCGGCAGTGGCTCGCGGTGCGCCGGGGATCGGTGCGGGCCGTGGTCGGCACCCGGGCCGCGATGTTCGCGCCGGTACGGGACCTCGGGCTGGTCGCCCTCTGGGACGACGGGGACGACAGCCACAGCGAGCCGCACGCGCCGCAGCCGCACGCCCGCGAGGTGCTCCTGCTGCGCGCGGCCCAGGACCGGTGCGCCTTCCTGCTGGGCAGCCGGGACTGCACCGTGGAGGCGGCACAGCTCGTCGAGAGCGGATGGGCACGGCCGCTGGTGGCCGGACGCGAGCAGGTACGGCGCGCCGCGCCACTCGTACGGACCGTCGGGGACCTGGATCTGGCCCGGGACGAGGCGGCACGGGCCGCCCGGCTGCCGAGCCTCGCCTGGCAGACCGCCAGGGAAGGCCTGCGGCACGGACCAGTGCTGGTCCAGGTGCCCCGGCGCGGTTATGTGCCGCGGATGGCCTGCGCGCAGTGCCGCGCCCCCGCCCGCTGCCGGCACTGCGCCGGGCCGCTGGAGGCACGCGACGGCGGGGCGCTGTGGTGCGGCTGGTGCGGGCGGGAGGAAACCGGCTGGCACTGTCCGGAGTGCGGCTCGTTCCGGCTGCGCGCCCAGGTCGTGGGCGCCCGGCGCACCGCGGAGGAGCTGGGGCGGGCGTTCCCGGCGGTGCCGGTGCGGACCTCGGGCCGCGAGCACGTCCTGGACACCGTGCCGGGGACACCCGCGCTGGTGGTGAGCACACCGGGAGCCGAGCCCGTCGCCGAGGGGGGTTATGCGGCCGCCCTGCTGCTGGACGGCTGGGCCATGCTCGGCCGGCCCGATCTGCGGGCCGGGGAGGACGCCCTGCGCCGATGGATCGCGGCGGCCTCGCTCGTGCGGCCGCAGGGCGCGGGCGGGACCGTGGTGGTCGTCGCCGAGCCGACCCTGCGTCCGGTGCAGGCGCTGGTGCGGTGGGATCCCGTCGGTCATGCGGTGCGGGAGCTCGCCGAGCGGGCCGAACTGGGCTTCCCTCCGGTCTCGCGGATGGCCGCGGTGTCGGGCCGGGTGGAGGCGGTCGCCGCGTTCTTCGACGCGGTGCGCCTGCCCCCGGACGCCGAGGTGCTCGGGCCCGTGCCCGTCCCGGACACGGCACCGGGCCGCCCGCGGCGGCCGGGGGCGCCGCCACCGGGGGAGCACTGGGAGCGCGCGCTGGTCCGGGTGCCGCCGGGGAGCGGTGGCGCGATGGCGGCCGCCCTGAAGGCGGCGCAGGCCGCCCGGATGGCCCGGGGCACGGGCGGCGGCGCGGCCGGGGCGGCGAACGAACCGGTACGGGTGCGGATCGACCCGCCGGACATCGGCTGAGACGGGCGTCGGCTGAGCCGACTCGGCCCAGCCGGACTTCGGCTGAGACGACTTCGGTCGAGACGGGCGTCGGCTGCCCCGGGCGCGCGGGACGCCGACATACGGCTGCCCTCCCGGGGCGGCCGGGAGGGCAGGGGGCGGGGAGGGCAGCGACGAAGGCGCGTCAGCCGTTGCGGGGGGCGGGGAAGACGGTCGATCTGACCTCGTCGCGCAGGGTGGGGCTGCCCGCCGTGGGCTGGGTGGGCATCGAGCGGGCCGCGGGCACCGTGGGCACCGTGGGGATGGCGGTGCCGACGTTGACCGCGCGGTTGTCCGACGTCTCCGTGAGCTGCTCCGGCTCGGCGGCCGCCTGGGCCGCGGCGCGACGGGCACCGTAACGGCGGTGCACGGCCTGCTTGGTGACACCGAGCGCGGAGCCCACCGCGTCCCACGAGAAGCCGAGCGAACGGTCGAAGTCGACCGCGGCCGTCACCAGGGTCTCGACGCTGTCCCGCAGTTCCTGGGCCAGCCGGACCGTCGGGGCGGGGGCGCGTCCGTACACCACGAAGCCCGTGGAGGGGCCGGAGCGGCGCGGACGGTAGACGTTGCCCAACTGCGCCGTGAGCGTGCGGAGCGCGTCCACCTGGCGGCGGACCCGCTCGATGTCCCGCACCAGCAAGTGCAGGCTGGCCCGGGCCTGGGCGTCGTTGGTTGCGTGGTCGGCCATGAACAAGCCTCTCGAACCGGCGTTGCAAGGAAACCGGACCGCTGGGCGGCCCGCTGTGTCAACTCTTTCTTGACCAACGCGTGTGAGCGCCGCTGGTCACGGTATGGGGGCGTATGAGCATCCGCGTACGCCCCCGGGGCGGACGTGCGCGGGGCGGATGTGCGCGGGGCGGACATCCGGGGTGCGGCCGTCGGCCAGGGCCCGTGGTCCCGGACAGGCGAGGCCGCTTCCGTGGCCGGTGACGGACAGGCGGGGCCGCTTCCGTGGTCATGGATCGGCGGGGGCCGCTCCCATGGTCATAGACTTGTGCGCTGCCGTTGACCATCCCGCCCGAGAGGCCCGATCCCACCCATGAAGCTCGTCTTCGCCGGTACCCCCGAGGTCGCCGTTCCCGCTCTGGACGCCCTGATCGCCTCCGGGCGGCACGAGGTGGCCGCCGTCGTCACGCGCCCGGACGCACCGGCCGGGCGCGGTCGCAGGCTGGTCGCGTCCCCCGTGGCCCAGCGTGCGGAGGAGGCCGGGATCGAGGTGCTCAAGCCCGCGAAGCCGCGCGACCCGGAGTTCCAGGAACGGCTGCGGGAGATCGCTCCCGACTGCTGCCCCGTCGTCGCCTACGGCGCCCTGCTGCCCAAGTCGGCCCTGGACATCCCGGTCCACGGCTGGGTCAACCTGCACTTCTCGCTGCTGCCGGCCTGGCGCGGGGCAGCTCCCGTGCAGCACTCCATCATGGCCGGGGACGAGATCACGGGCGCCTCCACCTTCCTCATCGAGGAGGGGCTGGACTCCGGTCCGGTCTACGGCACCGTCACCGAGGAGATCCGGCCCACCGACACCAGCGGCGACCTGCTGACCCGGCTCGCCTTCGCGGGTGCCGGGCTGCTCGCCGCGACCATGGACGGGGTCGAGGACGGCAGCCTGCGGGCCGTGCCGCAGCCGGGCGAGGGCATCACCGTCGCACCGAAGATCACCGTGGAGGACGCGCAGGTGGACTGGGCCACGCCCGCGCTGCGGGTCGACCGGGTCGTCCGCGGCTGCACGCCCGCGCCCGGCGCCTGGACCGTCTTCCGCGGCGAGCGGCTGAAACTCGTCCACGTCACCCCCCTGCCGGAGCGGACCGACCTCGCCCCGGGCGTCCTGGACGTCGCCAAGAACAACGTCTACGTCGGTACCGGCTCGTACGCGGTCGAGCTGCTGTGGGTGCAGGCCCAGGGCAAGAAGCCGATGCGGGCGGCGGACTGGGCGCGGGGCGTGCGGATCGGCCACGGGGAGAGTCTCGGGAGGTAGGCCCCTTCGGCCGACTCAGGTCGGCTCAGGCCGACCCACGTCGGCTCAGGTTGGCTGAAACCGGCTCGGCCCGCTTCGCCCGCGGCGCCCGGCCGGCCCGAGCGGGGTGCGGTGCGTGCGGCCGCAAGGCGCGGGAGCCCCGGCGCGGGTCCGGGCCGCACGGCCGGTCAGCAGGGCTGGTCAGCGGGGCCGGGCAGGACGGCCGGGCACGGGGGCCGGGACGGCCGGGACGTAGGCTTGGGGCGTATCACCATCTAACATCCGGAGCACCTTTTTCGTGAGCGATACCTCCCGTCGGCCCCGCAAGCCGGGCAAGCCTTACCGACGACCCCAGAAGGACCCCGTCCGTATGCTCGCCTTCGAGGCGCTGCGAGCCGTGGACGAGCGGGACGCGTACGCGAACCTCGTACTGCCGCCGCTGCTGCGCAAGGCGCGGGAGAAGGGCGACTTCGACGGACGGGACGCCGCCCTGGCCACCGAGCTGGTGTACGGGACGCTGCGACGGCAGGGGACGTACGACGCGGTCATCGCCGCCTGCGTGGACCGGCCGCTGCGCGAGGTGGACCCGCCGGTCCTCGACGTGCTGAGCCTCGGCGCGCACCAGCTGCTCGGGACCCGGATCCCGAGCCACGCCGCCGTCTCCGCCTCCGTGGAACTCGCCCGTGTCGTGCTCGGCGACGGGCGGGCCAAGTTCGTCAACGCCGTGCTCCGGAAGATCGCGCAGCACGACCTCGACACCTGGCTGGAGCAGATCGCGCCGCCCTACGACGACGATCCCGAGGAGCACCTCGCCGTGGTGCACGCGCACCCGCGCTGGGTCGTCTCCGCGCTGTGGGACTCGCTGGGCGGCGGCCGGGCGGGCATCGAGGACCTGCTGGAGGCCGACAACGAGCGGCCCGAGGTGACGCTGGTGGCCCGGCCGGGCCGGGCGGGCACCGAGGAGCTGCTGGCGGAGGAGGCCGCCGTACCGGGGCGCTGGTCGCCTTACGCCGTACGGCTCACCGAGGGCGGCGAGCCCGGTGCCATCCAGGCCGTGAAGGACGGCAGGGCCGGAGTGCAGGACGAGGGCAGCCAGCTCGTCGCGCTCGCGCTCGCCAACGTGCCGGTCGAGGGGCCGGACGAGCGGTGGCTCGACGGGTGCGCCGGGCCGGGCGGCAAGGCCGCGCTGCTGGCCGCCCTCGCCGCGGAGCGCGGCGCGACGCTGCTCGCCTCCGAGAAGCAGCCGCATCGGGCCGGACTCGTGGCCAAGGCCCTGGCCGGCAATCCCGGGCCCTACCAGGTCATCACGGCCGACGGGACCCGGCCGCCGTGGCGCCCCGGGGTCTTCGACCGGGTCCTGATGGACGTGCCGTGCACCGGGCTGGGCGCCCTGCGCCGGCGGCCCGAGGCGCGCTGGCGCCGCCGTCCGGACGACCTCGAAGGGTTCGCTCCGCTCCAGCGCGGGCTGCTGCGCACGGCCCTGGAGTCGGTGCGGGTCGGCGGAGTGGTCGGCTACGCCACCTGCTCGCCGCACCTCGCCGAGACCCGGGCCGTCGTCGCCGACGTGCTCAAGCAGTTCCCGGAAGCCGACCTGATCGACGCCCGGCCCTTCCTGCCGGGCGTACCGGCGCTGGGCGACGGTCCCGACGTACAGCTCTGGCCGCATCTGCACGGGACCGACGCGATGTACCTGGCGCTCATCCGCCGCAACGGCTGACCGCCGCGACGGCTGACCGGCGAGCCGGGATCTCCTCGGGCGGGATCCCGGCGCGGGCCGGTCATGGCAGGTCGTGGATGGCAGGTCGTGGGCCGGTGGCGGGCAGGCCGCGGAGCCGTCCGCCGGCCGCCCGAGAACGGCCCGGTGCCCGTCGGAGGCGGCACCGGACCGCCTCCGGACCGCCTCCGGACCGCCTCCGGACCGCCTCCGGACCGCCTCCGGGGCGGGCCGCGGGGGATGCGCCGACCGTACCGGGGCGAACAACCGGGCGAGGACGTGGCAGTCTTGGGGCATGGCCGCACAGATCAGCCCCAGCATCCTCTCCGCCGACTTCGCCCGCCTCGCGGACGAGGCCCGGGCGGTGGAAGGAGCCGACTGGCTCCACGTCGACGTCATGGACAACCACTTCGTCCCGAACCTCACGCTCGGTGTGCCGGTCGTGGAGTCGCTGGCGCGTGCGACGGACACCCCGCTGGACTGCCATCTGATGATCGAGGCCCCCGACCGGTGGGCACCGCAGTACGTCGAGGCGGGCGCCTCCTCCGTCACCTTCCATGTCGAGGCGGCCGCCGCGCCGGTGCGACTCGCCCGGGAGATCCGCGCCAAGGGCGCCCGCGCCTCGATGGCGCTGAAGCCCGCGACGCCCATCGAGCCGTACGAGGACCTGCTGCCCGAGCTCGACATGCTGTTGATCATGACGGTGGAGCCGGGCTTCGGCGGTCAGGCCTTCCTCGACATCATGCTGCCGAAGATCCGCCGTACCCGGGAGCTGATCACCAAGCACGGGCTGGAGCTCTGGCTGCAGGTCGACGGCGGGGTGTCGGCCGAGACGATCGAGCGGTGCGCGGAGGCGGGCGCCGACGTCTTCGTCGCCGGTTCGGCGGTGTACGGGGCATCCGACCCGGCCGAGGCGGTACGTGCACTGCGCACCCGGGCGGACGCGGCCACGGCCAAGGCGTCATGGGCGTGCAGCCACTGAACGACGGGAACGTGAACGGCGGCCTGCAAGGCTGATCAAGTGCACCGGATCTGCAAGGATGAACGGTGAATCCAGAGTGTGAACAGCAGTGAGGAGATCGCCGTGTCGGGTATGTCGGCGGGCCGGTCAGCCGTGCGGATGGGACCCGCTGAGCTGGTGCAGGCGGCGGCCATGGCCCGCCGCTTCTATCTCGAGGGAAAGTCCAAGATCCAGATCGCGGAGGAGTTCGGCGTAAGCCGCTTCAAGGTGGCCCGGGTCCTGGAGACGGCCCTCGAACGGGATCTCGTACGCATCGAGATCCGTGTGCCGGCCGAACTGGACGCAGAGCGCTCCGACGCGCTCCGTGCCCGGTACGGCCTCAGGCACGCCGTCGTCGTCGAGTCCCCGGCGGAGGCCGAGGAGACGCCCGACCCCGAGAACCTGGGCGAGGTCGCGGCCGACCTGCTCGGCGAACTCGTCAACGAGGGGGATGTGCTCGGACTGGCCTGGGGCCGGTCCACGATCCACATGGCGGCGGCTCTCGACCGGCTGCCGCCGTGCACCGTGGTGCAGCTGACCGGTGTGTACGACGCCGGGACCGCCGAACGCGGTTCGGTGGAGGCGGTGCGCCGCGCAGCCCAGGTGTCGGGCGGCGACGCCCACCCGATCTACGCGCCGATGCTGCTGCCGGACGCGGCCACCGCGGCCGCGCTGCGCAACCAGACGGGCATCGCCCGTGCCTTCGAGTACTTCGACAAGGTCACGGTCGCCTGTGTCTCCATCGGCTCCTGGGAGCCGGGCATCTCGACGGTGCACGACATGCTCAGCGACGAGGAGCGGGCGCACTACGCCTCGCTCGGCGTCGCCGCCGAGATGTCCGCGCACCTCTTCGACACCGTGGGCCGTCGGGTGGGCCGCGACCTGGGCGAGCGGTGCATCACCGTGAAGGCGGACCAGCTCCGCCGGATCCCCGAGGTCGTCGCGATCGCGGGCGGGCAGCGCAAGGCGGCCGCCATCGACGCGGTGCTGCGCTCCGGACTCGTCACCAGCCTGGTGACGGACACGTCCGCGGCGGACTACCTGATGACGGCGGGCCCGACACCGCGTTCCGCGCTCAACCGCGCGGACCCCGACGGGCCCTGACGGGATCGGCCCCGGACCGTGAGGGGACGGCCGTGACAGCATCGGGGCACGCTGTCGCGGTACGTCCCCCGCGCGCGGCCCGGTGCGCGAACGGGCCCACCGTCACGAATTCACCGTCAGGACACCGGGCTCGCGGGATCGCGACGCCCGGCGCATTGTCACCGGGCGGGGCGGCGGGTTCTACTGCACGGGCGATCGCTCACACCGGCGATCACTCCAACTCGTTCCGGGCGGTGCCGAGATGACCGACGACCCGACGCGCGATCCGTTCGGCGGACACGTCGTCCTGCTGGACCTCGACGGCGTCGAGGACAAGGCCGGGCTGATGGACCGCTGCGTCGGCGCGCTCGGCCTCCCCGAGTGGTTCGGGCGCAACTGGGACGCCCTCGCGGACAGTCTCTCCGACCCCGCCGTCTGGCCCGAGCAGACCACGGGCCGGGGGCTCCTGATCGTCGTACGCGGCTGGCGGGCGTACGCCGAGGCCCGTCCGGGGGAGTGGGGGACCGCCCAGGACGTCTTCGCCCAGGCGGTGGACGCGCAGCCGGCGCTCTCCGTGCTGCTCGCGCTTGGAGGTTCCTCCTAGGGCACCGCTGACCAGCCTGGAGGTTCTGTCGGGGGACGATCCGGCGCGGGCCGTGGGAGAATGAAGTACGTGCTCATTCCCCCTGGCTGACCTGTCCGGGGGCCGCCTCTGATCGACTGGGATGTGCAGCACGTGCGTTTCCTCAACGACATCCAGCCCGCGTACGACCTGACGTACGACGACGTCTTCATGGTGCCGAGCCGCAGCGCGGTCGGCTCGCGGCAGGGTGTCGACCTCAGCTCACCGGACGGCACCGGCACCACGATCCCGCTGGTCGTCGCCAACATGACCGCGATCGCCGGCCGTCGCATGGCCGAGACGGTGGCCCGCCGCGGCGGGCTCGTGGTCATCCCGCAGGACATCCCGATCGACGTCGTCACCGATGTCGTCTCCTGGGTCAAGAGCCGCCACCTGGTGCTCGACACCCCGATCGTGCTGACCCCGCATCAGACCGTCGCCGACGCGCTCGCCCTGCTGCCCAAGCGGGCGCACAACGCCGGTGTCGTCGTGGACGAGGACGGCCGCCCGGTCGGCGTCGTCACCGACACGGACCTCACCGGCGTGGACCGCTTCACCCAGCTCGGCGAGGTGATGTCCCGGGACCTGCTGCTGCTCGACGCGGACATCGACCCGCGTGAGGCCTTCAACCGCCTGGACGGGGCCAACCGGCGCTACGCCCCGGCCGTCGACGCGGAAGGCAAGCTCGCCGGCATCCTCACCCGCAAGGGCGCCCTGCGCGCCACGCTCTACACGCCCGCCACCGACGAGCGCGGCCGGCTGCGCATCGCCGCCGCCGTCGGCATCAACGGCGATGTCGCTGGCAAGGCCAAGCAGCTGCTGGACGCGGGCGTCGACACCCTCGTCATCGACACCGCGCACGGCCACCAGGAGTCGGTGATCAGCGCGATCCGCACCGTCCGCGGGCTCGACCCGCACGTGCCGATCGCCGCCGGCAACATCGTCGCCGCCGAGGGTGTGCGGGACCTGATCGAGGCGGGCGCCGACATCATCAAGGTCGGTGTCGGACCCGGCGCCATGTGCACCACCCGGATGATGACCGGTGTCGGCCGGCCGCAGTTCTCCGCCGTCCTGGAGTGCGCCGCCGAGGCGAAGAAGTACGGCAAGCACGTGTGGGCCGACGGCGGTGTCCGCCACCCGCGCGACGTGGCGATGGCCCTCGCGGCGGGCGCGTCCAACGTGATGATCGGCTCCTGGTTCGCGGGCACCTACGAGTCCCCGGGCGACCTCCAGCAGGACGCGAGCGGCCGCCTCTACAAGGAGTCGTTCGGCATGGCGTCCGCGCGTGCCGTGCGCAACCGCACCTCGGACGAGTCGGCGTACGACCGCGCCCGCAAGGCGCTGTTCGAGGAGGGCATCTCCACCTCGCGGATGTTCCTCGACCCGGCCCGTCCGGGCGTCGAGGACCTGATCGACTCGGTCATCGCGGGCGTCCGCTCCTCCTGCACCTACGCCGGCGCGGGCTCCCTGGAGGAGTTCGCGGAGAAGGCCGTCGTCGGCATCCAGAGCGCCGCGGGCTACGCCGAGGGCAAGCCGCTGCACGCCAGCTGGAGCTGACCCCCGACTCCGTACGGAACGGCCCCTGTCCCCCCGGCACCGGGAGGGCGGGGGCCGTCCGCGTTCCCGGACGCGCCCGGCGGGCGGTCCCGGCACGCCCGGGGCGGGCGGCCCCGCGTACGGCCTCCGCCGCCACCGTCACCTGGGTGGACTTCGGAGTCGGGACGGCGGCCGGGCCCGTGTTCTACTTCGTGTACGGCAACCGCCGTCCCCGAACCGCCCCACCGGAGAAGTGATCCACCCGCAGTGCTGAACGATCTCGACGAACGCATCGTGCACGCCCTCGCCGAGGACGCCCGCCGCTCCTACGCGGACATCGGGCAGCTGGTCGGCCTGTCCGCACCTGCGGTGAAGCGGCGTGTGGACCGGCTGCGTGCCACCGGCGCCATCACCGGATTCACCGTACGGGTGGACCCGGCGGCGCTCGGCTGGGAGACCGAGGGCTTCGTCGAGATCTACTGCCGGCGCAACACCTCGCCGGAGACGATCCAGCGCGGCCTCGAGCGCTACCAGGAGGTCGTGGCCGCGTCCACCGTCACCGGGGACGCGGACGCGGTGGTCCAGGTCTTCGCCTCCGACATGCGTCACTTCGAGCGGGTGCTGGAGCGGATCGCGGGGGAGCCGTTCGTGGAGCGGACGAAGTCCGTGCTGGTGCTGTCACCGCTGCTGCGCCGTTTCTCCTCGGGCTCGCCGACCTGACCGCGGCCTGACCCGGGCCGGCCGCCCGTGGACCGCCGTCACGCGGCGGCCCCGCCCCACCGCGGCGGTCCCGCCCCACCGCGGCGGCCGGGGGGCCATGGACCACCGTCACACCGTGGCCCGGCCTGGCCCGCGTCGCCCCGGTCGTGCACCCGCAGTCACCGCCGCGCCCCGACCCGGCGTGGCGCAAAACGGCTGCCCTCGGACGGGGCGGCGACCGGGACCGGCTTTGCCGTACCTTCGTCGAAGTGACCCGGAGTTACCTTGGGTAACCATTGCGAGGCGGCCAGGCATCCCGTAGTTTGAGCGCCGCCAGCTACCAGCCGGTAACAGCGTGTCGCAGCCACCCTGCGCCTTCCACCCGAACCGTACCGCCGCCCAGGGGAGTCCATGCGCTGGCCCATCGGCCGTCCCACCACCGTACGCGCGCGCATCGTGGCCCTCGCGCTCGCTCCCGTCCTCGCCCTGATGACGCTGTGGTCCTTCGCCATGGTGTCGGTCACCGGCGAACTGCGCGCCCTGATCCGCCTCCAGGGGGTGTACGAGGACTTCGGCACGCCCGTCGACACGGCGGTCGGGCAGATCCAGATCGAGCGCCGGCTCTCGGCCGCCTACCTGGGCGGACGCAACCGTACGGCCGCCGCGGTGGACCTGATGACGCAGCAGCGGCACACCGACCACGCCGTCGAGGCGATGCGCGATGCGATCGGCAACGGCGACCGCGGCCGGCTCTCCGCCCGGCAGCGCGATGCCCTGGACGCCATGCTCGCCTCCGTGAGCGGTCTGGAGCGGCTGCGCGAGCGCGTGCTGTCCCGGGACATCTCCTGGGACGGGGCGGTGACCGCCTACGACACGCTCCTGGAGCCCGGCTTCGACGTCCCGTCCGCGCTCACCGCGCTCCAGGCGGGGCAGCTGGCGCGCGAGGCGCAGACCGTCGTGGAGCTCGTCCGGGTGAGGGAGTTCGTCTCGCGCGAGGACGCGCTGGTCGCCGGAGCGCGGGCCGCGGGCCGGCTGAGCGACGGCCAGTACGACATGCTGACGGCGACCATCGAGGACCGCCGGGTCTTCGAGCGGACCTATGTGCCCGACCTGCCGGACGACTCCCGGGCGCTGTTCGAGCAGTTCCAGCGCGAGGACCTGCACCGGCAGCTCACGAAGAGCGAGGACGCCCTGCTGCGGGCCGGAGCGGGCGGCGCGGCGCGGGCCGTCGCGGCCGACTCCTGGCGCACCACCACCGACCGGGCCGTCAAGCGCTACATGCAGCTGTGCACCCGTGCCGCCGAGAACTCCGCCGCGCGCGGACGGGAGTTCGCCTACGGGGAGCTGACCCGCGCCGCCGTCGTGGCCGTGCTTGGACTCGCCGCCGTGTCCCTGTCGCTGTGGTTCGCGGTGCGCGGCGCGCGGCGCATCTCGCGCCGCCTGGAGCTGCTGCGGGACGCGGCCGACCTGCTGGCGACCCGTCAGCTTCCGTCGGTGATGAGCCGGTTGAGTGCCGGCGAGGACGTCGACGCGGCGGCCGAGGCGCCGCCCCTGTCGGACGGCGAGAAGGTCGCCGACGAGATCGGCGACGTCGGCCGGTCCTTCAACTCCGCCCGGCTCGCGGCCGTCGAGGCCGCGGTGCAGCAGGCCACCCTGCGGCGCGGGCTGTTCGCGGTGCTGCTCAACATCGCCCGCCGCAACCAGGCGCTGGTCCACCGGCAGTTGAAGCTCGTCGACACGCTGGAGCGGCGGACTGACGATCCGGACATCCTCCAGGAGCTGTTCCGGATCGACCACCTCACCACCCGTATGAGACGGCACGCGGAGAGCCTGATCATCCTCTCCGGCGCCGCACCCGGCCGCAGATGGCGCAGCCCGGTCCCGGTCGCCGACGTGGTCTCCGCCGCGGTCAGCGAGATCGAGGACTACACGCGCGTGGTCGTCCCGTCGATGGAGCGGATCGGCATCGCCGCGGACGCCGTGGCCGACGTGGTCCATCTGATCGCCGAACTCCTGGAGAACGCCGCGGTGTTCTCCCCGCCGCAGACCCAGGTCACCCTGCGCACCGGGCACGCCCGCGGCGGCTTCGTCCTGGAGATCGACGACCGCGGCCTGGGCCTCGACCCGGAGCAGGCGGAGCAGGCCCGGCGCACCCTCACCCGGCCCGACGAGTTCGACCCGACCCGGCACGAGCGCCTCGGCCTGTACGTGGTCAGCAGGCTCGCCGCCCGTCAGGGCATCGAGGTCACGCTGTGCCGGTCCCCGTACGGCGGGACCACGGCAGTGGTCCTGCTGCCCGAGTCGTTGCTCGCGTCGGTGGAGCCGACGGGTTCCGGCGCGGCGGAGAGCGGCCTCGGCGAGCGGGCCGCGGTGGAGTCCGGTGCCGGAGGGCCGGTCGCCGTCGCGGCCGTCGCCCCGCAGACCGGGCCCGTGCCGCCACTGCGCCCGCTGCCCACCCGCTCCCGCCCCGCGCTTCCCGAGTCCGCCACGCCCGAGTCCGCCGCTCCCGAAGCCGACCTCGAACCCGAACCCGACCTCGAAACCGAACCCGACCTCGCACCCGTAGCCGAACCCGGAGCCGTCCCCGCGTCGGCGGCGCCTGCGTCGGCCGTCCCCGCGTCGGCCGCGCCCGGTGTCGCCGTGCTGCCCACCCGGGTCCGGCAGGCGGCCCTCGCCCCCGAGCTGCGCCAGGAGCCCCCGCGGGCCCCTGCCGGGGCGTCCGGGCGCGAGGTGAGCGCGGAGGACATGCGGGCGATCTTCGGCTCCTTCCAGCGCGGGCTGGACCGCGGACGCAGGGGCGTCGAGCCCGGCCCGGGGGGCGCCCCCGCACCCGGAGAGCCCACCGGCGCCGGGCACTCCAGGACCGCCGACGGCCCGACGGACCACGGGCACCCTCGCACCGTCGACGACCGGACCGGCCGCACGCCGCAGGCCGGCACCGCCGGTGAGCGAACCGCACCCACCCCTCAGGCCCGTATTGCCGGTGAGCGAGCCGACACGGACGAAAGGAGGGACGCCGAAGATGCGCCCTGACAACACCGTCGAACAGCCCGGTACGGACCTCGGCTGGCTGCTCGACGATCTGGTGGCCCGGACCGACCACGTCCGTCAGGCGGTCCTGCTCACCGCCGACGGCCTGCCGCTGTGCTGCTCGGCGGGGATCGAACGGCGCGACATCGAGCATCTGGCCGCCGTCTGCTCCGGGTTCCACAGCCTGGCCTGCTCGGCGGGCGAGCGGTTCGCCGCCGGCCAGGTACGACAGACCATGGTCATGCTCGACGACGCCTATCTCTTCATCACCCCGGCGGGCAACGGCAGCCGTCTCGCGGTGCTCAGCGAGGCGCAGACGGACGTCGGCCAGCTCGCCCACGAGATGGAACTGCTCGTCCGCCGCGTCGGCCGCCATCTGGACGCCGCCGTACGCGAGGCCGCCGCGCCCGCCGGTCCGGCCGGCGCCTGATCCCCTGGTGGCAGACGACGACCACTGGTACGAGGACGAGACCGGGCCCATGGTCCGGCCGTACGCCGTGACACATGGCCGGACCCGGCCCTCCGGCGGACCCGCCATCGACCTGATGTCCCAGGTCACGGCCCTGTGGCCGGAGGACGGCGGCCCGGCGCTCGACCACGCCCGCTCCTCCCTGCTCGACCTGGTGCGCCGTGGGCCGCGGCCGGTCGTCGAGCTCGCGGCCGACGCCGACCTGCCGCTGACCGTCGTCCGCGTGCTGCTCGGCGACCTGGTCGCGGGCGGTGTGGTGCGTGTCGACGAGCCGCGGCGGCTCGTCTCGGGCCCGGCCGCCGACCCCGAGCTGCTGCGCGAGATCGCGGACCGCCTGCGCGAGCTGTGAGCCATGAGCGGGGCCCTGATCAGGAGCCCTGCCCACGAGATCCGACCACGAGATCCGACCACGAGCTCCGACCAAGGGCCCTGACCAGGAGCCCTGAGCGGCGCGCGAGGCGGCCGGGGCGGGGGAGCCCGTGACTGTGTCGCGTCGCACACCCCGAAGCCGCTCGACGGCCCGCTCCGAGGCGGCACGCATGCCCCGCCCCAGGACGCGAGCGGGCCCGCGCAACGAATCGCCGCCGACCCCGGGTGCGACGCAACGAACCGCTCACCGGCGCGCAACGGCTCCTCCTTGTCCGGCCCGCTCCGCCGCCCGTACCGTCTACGTGACCCCAACCCCTCCGTATCCGGTGAGGAACACGCATGCGCACCGCCCTGCTCCAGAGCTCCGGCCGCCCCGGTTCCGTCGTCGAGAACCTCAAGGTCCTCGACGAGGCCGCGGGCCGTGCCGCCGCCGCGGGCGCCGCGCTGCTGGTCACCCCGGAGATGTTCCTGACCGGGTACGCGATCGGCGACGAGATCGGCCGCCTGGCCGAGCCCGCCGACGGCGCCTGCGCCGACGAGATCGCCGAGATCGCCGGCCGGCACGGCCTCGCGGTCGCCTACGGATACCCCGAGCGCGACGGCGAGACCGTCTTCAACTCCGCCCAGCTGATCTCCGCCCACGGCACCCGCCTCGCGAACTACCGCAAGACCCACCTCTTCGGCTGCTTCGAGCACGAGCACTTCGTCCCGGGCGGGACGCCGGTCGTCCAGGCCGAGCTGGACGGTCTGCGGGTCGGCATCATGATCTGCTACGACGTCGAGTTCCCGGAGAACGTCCGCGCCCACGCCCTGGCCGGCACCGATCTCCTGGTGGTGCCGACGGCGCAGATGCACCCGTACCAGTTCGTCGCCGAGTCCGTGGTGCCGGTGCGCGCCTTCGAGAACCAGATGTACGTCGCCTACGTCAACAGGGTCGGCCGCGAAGGGGAGTTCGAGTTCGTCGGGCTGTCCACGCTGGCCGGTCCCGACGGGGTCGCCCGTACCCGCGCCGGCCGCGTGGACGAGCTGCTGCTCGCCGACGCGGACCCCGCCTTCCTCGCCGCGTCCCGCGAGACGAACCCGTATCTCAAGGACCGCCGTCCGGGCCTCTACGGATCCCTGGTCTGACCGCCGCCGCTCCCCTCCAGCCCTCCCCGCTCCCTCGTCCCCATGTTTTTCGCGCAAGGAGTCCGTACCCCATGACGTCCACCGTGCCCAACGCCGTCGAGCACGCAGACGAGCAGCAGCTGCCGATCACCATGTTCGGCCCGGACTTCCCGTACGCGTACGACGACTTCCTCGCCCACCCGGCGGGCCTCGGCCAGATACCCGCGACCGAGCACGGCGCGGAGGTCGCCGTCATCGGCGGCGGCCTGTCCGGGGTGGTGGCCGCGTACGAGCTGATGAAGATGGGCCTCAAGCCCGTCGTGTACGAGGCCGACCAGATCGGCGGCCGGCTGCGGACGGTGGGCTTCGAGGGCTGCGACCCCTCCCTCACCGCGGAGATGGGCGCGATGCGCTTCCCGCCGTCCTCCACGGCGCTCCAGCACTACATCGACCTGGTGGGCCTCGAGACCCGGCCCTTCCCCAACCCCCTCGCCGAGGCGACCCCGTCGACCGTCGTCGACCTCAAGGGCGAGTCGCACTACGCGACCAGCGTCGACGACCTGCCGCAGGTCTACCGCGACGTGATGAACGCCTGGAACGCCTGCCTCGAGGACGGCGCCGACTTCTCCGACATGAACCAGGCCATGCGTGAGCGCGACGTGCCGCGCATCCGCGAGATCTGGGCCCGGCTCGTCGAGAAGCTCGACAACCAGACCTTCTACGGCTTCCTCTGCGAGTCGGAGTCCTTCAAGTCCTTCCGGCACCGCGAGATCTTCGGCCAGGTCGGCTTCGGCACCGGCGGCTGGGACACCGACTTCCCCAACTCCATCCTGGAGATCCTGCGGGTCGTCTACACGGAGGCGGACGACCACCACCGCGGCATCGTCGGCGGCTCCCAGCAGCTGCCGCTGCGCCTGTGGGAGCGCGAGCCGCAGAAGATCGTCCACTGGCCGTACGGCACGTCGCTGAAGTCGCTGCACCCGGACGGCGAGCCGAAGCCGGCCGTGACCCGGCTGCACCGCACCGCGGGCAACCAGATCACCGTGACGGACGCGAACGGCGACATCCGCACCTACAAGGCAGCGATCTTCACCGCCCAGTCCTGGATGCTGCTGTCGAAGATCGCCTGCGACGACTCGCTCTTCCCGATCGACCACTGGACCGCGATCGAGCGCACCCACTACATGGAGTCCAGCAAGCTCTTCGTGCCCGTGGACCGGCCGTTCTGGCTGGACAAGGACGAGGAGACCGGCCGTGACGTCATGTCGATGACGCTCACCGACCGCATGACCCGCGGCACCTACCTGCTGGACGACGGCCCGGACAAGCCCGCCGTCATCTGCCTCTCGTACACGTGGTGCGACGACAGCCTGAAGTGGCTGCCGCTGTCCGCGAGCGAGCGGATGGAGGTCATGCTGAAGTCGCTCGGCGAGATCTACCCGAAGGTCGACATCCGCAAGCACATCATCGGCAACCCGGTGACCGTGTCCTGGGAGAACGAGCCCTACTTCATGGGCGCGTTCAAGGCCAACCTGCCCGGTCACTACCGCTACCAGCGGCGCCTGTTCACGCACTTCATGCAGGAGTCGCTGCCCGAGGACAAGCGGGGCATCTTCCTCGCGGGCGACGACATCTCGTGGACGGCGGGCTGGGCCGAGGGCGCGATCCAGACCGCGCTGAACGCGGTCTGGGGCGTCATGCACCACTTCGGCGGCACGACCGACGCGACCAACCCGGGCCCGGGCGACGTCTACGCCGACATCGCCCCCGTGGAACTCCCGGAGGACTGACCGCCGACGGAGGCCGGCCGGCCCGAGCCGGACCCGGGCGGCGGGCTCAGATCCCCGCCGCCCGAGTTTTCTCGTAGACCTCCGCCGCCACATCCTTCAGTTCCTGCGCGTCCCGCGTTCCGGACTGGAGCTCGACGAGGATCTCGTCGAGACCGACCTCGGCGTGCGCGGCGAGGTCCTCGACGATCTGGTCGACGCTGCCGTGGAACGGCGCACGGCCGGTCCCGGAGCGGCCCTGGGCCAGGTACCGGGCGTTGGCGCGCAGCACGGTCCGGATCGGCCGGGTGCGCCCGCGCTCGGCGGCCAGTTCCTGCAACCCGCGCCACTGCGCGGCGAGTTTCTCCGCGCCCATGGCCACCGGAAGCCATCCGTCGGCGTGGTCGACGAGCCGGCGCTGGGCCGGCCCCGGGCCCGCCGCCAGCAGGATCGGGATCGGCCGGACGGGCTTGGGACCCACGACCGCCGAGGCGATCCGCGTGACATGGCCGTCGTACGACACCGGGTCCGGGCCCCAGACCGCGCGGCACACCCCGATCAGCTCGTCCAGGGCCGCGCCGCGCTCCTCGAACGGGCGCACCGACGAGGCCGCGTACTCGTCGTGCGACCAGCCCGTGCCGAAGCCCGCGAGCACCCGGCCGCCGCTGACCGCGTCCAGCGTGGCGAGCGTCCTGGCGAGCCGGAACGGCATGTGCAACGGGGCGACCAGCACGCTGCTGCCCAGCTCGACCCGTTCGGTGGCCGCCGCGGCGAGCGTGAGCGTGACCAGCGGTTCGGCCACCCCGCGGTACTCGTCGGGCCAGGGCAGGCCCTCGATGCCGTACAGACCCTGGGTGGCGGGTTCGGGGACGAGGAGCCGCTCGTAGACCCAGAGGCTGTCGTAGCCGATCGCCTCCGCGGCACGGGCCACGTCGGGCACGTCCCGGCCGAGGTCGTACTTCCGGTTCTGCGGAAGACCGAGTCCGAGCTTGGTCGCCATGTCCGACTGCTCCTTCGACACAGGGTGCGGTTCCGCCGAACGTACAACGCGCATACGGCGGTTCAGGCTTGCGGTGGCCGGATCCGGACACCGGCGCGGCGGATCAGACGGGCAGCGGCGTCAGCAGCATGCGGCCCGCCAGACCGACCGCCGCGTCCAGGCGCTGCGCGAACTCCCCGGCCACGTCGGGCAGTGCGCGCAGCGCCCACAGGGCCCGTGCCGCCGACCAGGCGGCGTCCCGGGCGCGTTCCAGGCTCCAGGAGCCGAGCAGATGGGCCAGCGGATCGGCGATCCGGAACAGGTCGGGACCCGGTGTCAGATCGTCGCGGATGCGCTCCTCCAGCGACCCGAGCAGCTCGCCCACGCGGTCGAACTCGTCCTCCAGAGCCGCGGGTTCGCAGCCGAGCGTACGACAGGCGTCCACGACGGCGAGCGCCAGGTCGTGGCCGATGTGCGCGTTGATGCCCGCGAGCGCGAACTGCACCGGGCGTACTCCTGGATGGCGGCGGAGCTGGAACAGCGGCCGCCAGCAGGCCGGTGGGCGGCGCCCGTCGGCCACCGCGTCGACCGCCGTCAGATAGCGCTCGGCGAACCGGACGTCCAGCGTGCTCGCGGCCCGCGGGTCCGTGAACTCGCCATGGTCGATGTGCCGGTCGACCTCCTCGGTCACCGTGAGGTAGACGCGGTTGAAGACCGCGATCCCGTCCCGCGCCTCCAGGGTCGCGTCCAGGGCGCGCATACGGGAGACCACGGTGTCTACGGAAGTGGTGAACTGTTCCAATTGCGCCATGGGGGCAGGGTCCCAGTCCTAGGCTCTGCGACGTGCCGGCGGGCCCGACGCTTCCCCAGAACGAGGGAACGATCCCGTCGGTCGGGAGAGGGGATCAGCACCTTGGCAGGCTTACGAGCCCAGCGTCCGGCCGCACGCGAGGACCGGCGCGGCCGCGCCGTCGGGCGGGGGAGCATGGTCGCGCTCGCGTCCGTGGTGGTGGCCGTCGCCGCCGTGGCCGCGATGACGTCCGCGCCGGGCGGGGCCCGGAGTTCCGGCGAGGCCCGGCCCGGTCCGACCGGTTCACCGGCCCTGGCGTCCTGGCCGGCCGTGCCGCCGGTCCCCACGGCCACGGCCTCGCCCTCGCCGTCGTCCAGCCCGAAGGCGAGTCCCACCGCCTCCCCGGCCGGCCCCCGACGGGCCCGGCCGACCGCCGCCGTGTCGCCCCGCCTCTACCACTACCCCGACTCGCAGGTGGACGAGTGGGTCCACGACCACCTCCCATCTGTTCTGCGAGAAGCCCGAAGGGATCCCCGTCCGTGCCCCATGAAA
>NZ_JBEOWS010000060.1:0-35207 GCF_040296125.1 Streptomyces sp. NPDC002265
TCGCGGTCTGGCACGGCGGCCGGTACGTGCCGGTGACCGGGGTGTCCGTCGACCGTGGACGTCCCGCTGCTTCCGGTCTCGGCCAGCTGCGTGCCCGCCCCGGACGTACCCGAGGTCGCGGACGGAGTCGGGGTCGAGGAGGAAGGAGACGCAGAGGCGGTGGGGGACGCGGAGGCGGTGGGGGTCGGGGTCGACGTGCTTCCCGTGGAGCCCGCCGCGCGCACCGTCAGGGTCGCGCGCTCGCCGCAGAACGTGGTGCCGCGGAACGGTGTCGCCCCCTGGTTGACGAATACGCAGGACTGCACGGTGGCCTTCCCGGCGGGCGTGTCCTTGCGGTACGTCACCCGGACCTTGGCGACCGTGCTGCTGTGCGCGGCAAGGGAGGCGTCCTTGCCGATCACGTCGAATCCGTAGACATCGGCCTCGGCGTCCGAGGTGACCGGAGTGAGGGTCTTCCAGGTCCCGGAGCGCAGCACCTGCACGGAGGCGTACCTGTTGGTGATCAGCGTGTCGGTGACGTTCTCGTACCCCGAGGGGGTGGGGTTGGTCACCGTGGCCTCGAAACCGACGGCAGGGCCGCCAGCGGTCACGGTCGCGGGGACGCCGGACAGCGTGGTGCCGAGGCCGTCGACCTTGATGGTGTCGTCGTCGGTGCCGGAGGCCGCTCCGGAGGCGCCGTGGGAGACGAGAGTGGTCAGCTTCAGCTGCTGGGTCCCGCCGTCGCTGTCGCCGTTGTGCGGGGTGCCCATGGGTACGCCGATGCGCAGCTGCACGGTGCGGGACTGGCCCGCGGCGAGCGCGAAGGACTCGGGGATCTCCCCGGAGAACTTCCCGTCGGCGTACGTCAGCGGCACCGTCTTCCACTCTGTGCCGCTGAGCTGGTACTGGAGGCTGACGGCGTTCGGCGGCAGGCCGAGTCCGCCGTCGATCCGGTAGATCAGCCGGGTCGATGAGGAGTCGTAGGCACCGGTGTTGGAGACCTTGGTGGTGAAGGCGACCGGCAGGCCGGCCAGTCCGACCTCCGTCGGCGCGGCGGTGGCGACCGCCAGCGTGGGCGGCTGCGACTCGTCCGCGAAAGCGGCCGGCGCGAGTCCCAGGCCTGCGGCGGCCAGGAGCAGGGCCGTCCCCGAAATGGCCACCGACGTACGGGCCTTGCGTGCAAGCGTGTTCAACGTGTCCCCCGGTGCATGTGGCGCGCGGTGTCGCCGCGCTCGGTCGTCAGGCAATGTGCCGTGCTCAGGCAATGTGCCGTCGTCATGCACAGTCAGACCCCCCGACCCGGCAGCCAGTTGTGTTGCGAAGTGTGACAGTTCTGTCACCGGAGGAGGTGAACAGCGCCTCTTGCGCCTCAGTTGGTTCCGGCGGCGAGTTGGACGGAGAGCTTGTTCGCCGAGTCCGAGGTGAACTGGCGCTGAAGCTCTGCGCGGGGTGACCTGCTCGCGGAACTCGCCTTCGTAACCGGTGAATCCGGCATTGTGCATGGTGTCGGTGATCCAGGTGGCGAACGCCTGGTGATTCCAGATACGTGTGTGGGGCAGGCAGGTCTCGGATTGACTTGCTCCTCGGGGTGAAGCCCGAGGATTCCGGCCTTCGCTGCCGGGTGCTGTGCCGCTACGCGGTGCAGCTACCGGCTACCGGCGGAGATTCCGTGGCTTCCAGTTTCTTCGCGCTGTGCCGGGACGTGTCCTGTGCCGCGTCCTTGATCACGGTGACCGAGGAAGGGGCGGTGGGCAGGGTGATGTGCCGCAGATCGAAACCGGTCGGCACGGTGCTTTCGGAACGGATGTGCTCCTGGTCTGCGCTACCGGGTTTCGGCACGGGTGTTCACCGATGCCCATGTGAGACCGATGGAGGCGGGCCGGCTGTGCATCGGACAGCAGAACACCGGCCGGGCTTTCCGTGATCAGTACGAGGGCCGAGTCGCGGCCGGGGGCCGCGCACGAGCGCGCCGCTCTGCCGGCTGCGGCGCTTGCCCATCACCGTGAAAGCCTGCGGCGATGCCGACCACCGGTGACCGGACAGCCGATACCGGAAAGCCGCCAACCTTGGTCCGGGGCGGCCGTCCGCGCGCCGAATGACCGGCTGATCACTTCTGGGCGGTGCGCAGCGTCGCCTGATAGCGGCCGGGAGTCTGGCCGACGACCTCGGTGAAGGCGTCGATGAAGCTGGAGGGGTTGGACCAGCCGCACGCAAGCGATGTCTCGGTCACCGACATGCCGCCGGTGAGGTGAGCCAGGGCGAGATGGATGCGCAACGTGGTGCGCCAGCGGTGGAAGCTCATGCTCAGCTCGGTGTGGAAAAGGCGACTCGGCGTGCGCTCGCCGGCCCCGGCCATCCGGCCCAGCTCCGCCAGGGTGGTGGGCCGCGCGGGATCCTCGTGCAGGAGGTCGGTGGCGGCGCGCAGCCGGTCGCCGGCGGGCTCGGGCAGGTGCAGGGACGTCTCCGCGGTGTCGGCGGGCTCGGGCAGGTGCAGGGACGTCTCCGCGGTGTCGGCGAGTTCGTCCACGATCACGGCCGGCAGCCGCCGATGCGCCCCGGGCCGCCTCTCCGGCTGGTCGGTCATCGCCAGGAGCGCCTCGCGCAGCAGGGGACTGACCGCGAAGACGCTGGGCTGCTGCGGGAACTCGCCGCACAGGTCGAGGGGTACGGTCACGAGACGCACGTCGGTGCGGCCGTGGAAGCGGTGGGAGTGGGCGAAGCGCGGCGGCGTCCAGGTGACGCGGTTCGCCGGGGCGACCCAGGTTCCCCGCTCGGTCGCGGTGGCCGGCGCGCCTGCGGCGGCGTACACGAGCTGACCGTGCAGGTGCGACTGGGGGGCGAGCCGGAAGCCGTGGGGCAGCCAGGCCCCGCCCTGGAGAATCGGCTCTTCCGGTTCGGTGGACACGGCCGAGGAGTGGCGGGCCGGAGACATCAGTCGTCAGGTTACCGGTGGCCGAGGTCCCTGCGGCAGGTCGGCATTGCTCCCTTCCGGGTCCTTCGGCGGCTTCTGTAGTGTCCCGGTCGAAGGCCTCGGGCGAGGATCGGTGGATCGAGATCAAAAGGGTCGGTTCAAGGACGTGGTGCAGATCGAGCGGCTGGCCGACCTGAAGCCCGTCCACCAGCGTCAGGCTGCCGCCCTGGCCCTGTGGCGGTGGCGTGCGCCCGTGTTCGCGTTCCGGCTCGATGCGGGGTGGGGTGTCGACCGGGCCGTGCTGGAGTCGCTGTTCCGGCTGGCGGCTGCACCTGTCGGTGAAGAGTCGGATCGGGCATTCCGGCGGGCGCTCGCCGAGCTGTGCACAGCCTCGCTCTTCAGGTCCGAAGTGGACCCGGACACGGTGCAGCTCTTCCAGTTGGAGACCGTCAGCAGCCTGCTGACCTTCGGCACGTTGCTGGACGAGCCCGGCGTGGACACAGCGGAGCAGGTGGTCGAAGGCGCGGCCGGCCTGGCGAACTACCTCGACGGCCTCGTCGAGGGCGCGCTCTACCCGCATCCCGCGGAGACAGCCCACCGCGAGTACCTCGCGCAGCTGACGGTTCGATCGGGCGAGGGATATTTCGCGTCACGCAACTTCGCCGTCGCATCCGCCGCCCACGACGCGCTGGCCGCCCTTTCCGATTCCGCGGGGCTGTTCGACTCCTCCACGGGTCGAGAGCTGCTCGCGCTGTGCGAGGACTTCGGCGAGGAGCTCGTCACGACGATGCGATGGCTTCGCGCGACGGGTCACTAGCGATTACGTCGGGGCCGGATATGGAACGCCCGGCCGGCTGAAAGACCCGTCCCGCTCCACCAGACACGGATCCGAGGGAGAACACGTACGTGGCAGACCGGACGCAGCAGGAACACGAACAGGCAAGTCCCGCGGTGCAGAAGCGCGTCCAGGACAGCTTCGACCTGCAGGGCCTGATGTCCCACCTCGGCGCGCGGATCACCCACATCGGGCCCGGCCGCGTACACATCGTGCTCCCGGCCCGCCCCGAGGTGACCCAGCAGCACGGTTACGTCCATGCGGGCGCCACCAGTGCCATCGCGGACAGCGCCGGCGGCTACGCCGCGCTCACCCTGTTCGACGAGGACTCCGACGTCCTCACCGTCGAATACAAGATCAATCTTCTCGCGCCCGCCGCGGGCGACCATCTGGAGGCGATCGGGACGGTCCTGAAGTCCGGACGTACGCTGACTGTCTGCCAGTTGGAGGTGTACGGCGTCCAGGCCGACGGCGCCCGCACGCTCGTCGCCAACGGTCAGCAGACGCTGATCCGTCTGCACAGGCCCGCCGCATGAGCCCCCAGCCGCTCGCTCCCGCCCTGCCGTCCTGGCTGGCCTGGTGGCAGCGCCCCTTCCCCGACGCCAACACCCTCGTGCTGCCCGGACGGCAACCAGCCCTGATCGACAGCGGGTTCGTCGGGCACGCGCAGGAGACCACCGCCTGGGCCCGCTCGCACGCCGGGAACATCGACCTGGTCGTGAACACCCACTGGCACTCCGACCACGTCGGCGGCAACGCCCTCCTCCAGGCCCAGGGCGCCGCGATCGCCGCCGGAGCCCCGGAGGCCGAGGCGATCGGCAAGCGGGATCCCGGCTGCTGCGCGGCCGAGTACCTGGACCAGCCCGTCGCCCCGTACACCGTCGAGATCCCGCTCGACGACGGGCAGGTCCTGCGCCTGGGGGACACCGACTGGCAGGTCGTCCGCACCCCCGGGCACACCCCGGGGCACCTGGCCCTGTGGCAGCCCGAGGAGCGCCTGCTCGTGGTCGGCGACGCGCTGTCGGACTACGACGTCGGCTGGGTGAACCTCGCCCTCGACGGCCCCGACGCGGCCACCACCGCGCTCAGCTCCCTCGAACGCCTCGCCGACCTCGCCCCGCGGGTGCTTCTGCCCTCCCACGGACCGGTCCCGGCCGACGCCGACGCGGCGTTGGCCGCCGCTCTGCGCCGCGCCCAGCGGCTCGTCGACGACCCGGAAGGGGCGGTCTGGTACGGCGCCCGCCGCATCCTCGCGTTCGCCCTGATGATCCGCGACGGCATCCCGGCCGACGAGATCGAACCGTACCTGCACGCCCGGGCCTGGTTGACCGACGCCGCCCGGCTGCTGGACCTGGCGCCACAGGCCCTCGCCGACGACCTGGTCACGGCCATGCGCCGCAGCGGAGCCGTCGTCGTGCGCGACGGCCGGCTGCACGCCGCCGCGAACCACACTCGCGTGGCACCCGGGACACTGCGCGTGCCGTACCCGCACGCCTGGCCGGGCGTGGAGCCGCGCTGAGCACAGGGCGGAAAGCGGGATCCGGATCTCAGTCGGGCAGGCCCCAGAGGGAGCCGTGCAGGCCGACCCCGGCGAAGTAGGCACTGGCGGCCGCGGGATCGCGGCGGGCGTAGCCCGGGTCCAGGCGCCCGGTGTACCAGTCGGCGGCCAAGCGCCACAGGGTGGCCAGAAGCAAGTCAGGGGAACAGACGGGCAAGTTCGTCCGCGCGACGATGGTCTTTGGGACGGCCGAGGGAGCGTCGCATGCGGATCAGGTCGTCGCGAGCGGCGTAGCGGATGGTGAAGCCGCCCGGGTCGTGGGCGCTCACCGCCCGTGCCAGACAGGGAGTCACGTCCATCTCCCCCCAGAGCAGGGCCGGTGTGCACAGGTCGCCGCTGACGCCGGCCACCTGGTAGGACACCTGGGGACGGTCGAGGTCGGGCACGTGCGTGCAACCCGCGGCTGTCAGAGCATCACGAAGGGCGTGAGCCTGCTCGGACGTGCCGTCCCACAGCAGGTCGAGGTCGCCGGTCGGCTCCTCCGAGCCGTGCATGATCCCGGCGACCTGGCCGATGACCACTGCGTGCGACCCGGCCTCGTACAAAACCCGAAGGAATGGGAACGGGTCGAAGCCGAGCGCGCCGTCCGTGGCGAACGTGCCGACGACGTCGTCGGCCTCCTCCGGGCCGCGCCCCGTGGCTGTACGTTCACGGGCGGCGTCGTGGATACGCCTGACGGCCTGGCGAAGTCGAACGGCGGCAGACTCATTCATTCAGCTCATTCAACAGCAACCGCAGCAGCCTCCCCCACCCGTTTCCCTGGCACGAGGACATCCGGGATGGGAACCGTTCGACGCACTCACGTCGCACGTCGAGGAGCCTTGACCATGGAACTCAGCCGGGTGATCCGGGAGGAGCCCTTGAAGAAGGGCGAGGGCGTGTGGCCGCCCCGGGAGTGGAGCGAGCTGAAGAAGTGGCCGGTGCTGCCGCAGGGGCTGCGTCCCGCCGCGTACAAGGCGCTGGCCCTGGTGCCCGAGTTGGAGGCGATCCCGGGGGTGAAGGACTCCGCCGGGCGCACCGGGGTGGGGAACGCCTGTCCCAGGAGTCCGCTCGCGCAGGGCAAGTACCTCATCTTCGCCCGGAGTCCTATGAGTTCCTGGGCTTCCGCGACGAACGGACCTCGGCGTCCGGCGACAAGACGTACATCCAGCTGTCGCACGTGGTGGAGTGGGCGATCGTCGACCGGATGAAGGAGCGCCCATAGTCCCGTTGTCCTGTTGTTCCGTTCGGGCGCTGCCGTCGTCGGTACGGAGCCGTGAAAGTGCCCTCCTGGCCACGGAGTTCGGGCGGAGGGCACTTCCTCGGTGCGGAGCATCGGTTGCGAACGTGTGCTGTGGCGTCCTCAGCCGAGACCGAGGCCGCGCCGGCCGGTCTCGTTGAGCTGGTCGGGGGTGAAGCGGCCGGTCCAGGCGCGCTCGTAGTGCTCCTCGGGGAAGTCGCCGGGGCTGGAGCCGGTGGCGAAGGCCTCCCGGACCTCGGCGGAATAGCGCTCGTTGCGGGCGCACCAGGGAGCCGCGGGGATGTACATGACGTTGCCCCAGCCCTTCTGGTCCTGCACGGGGGCGACACTGTGGATCATGTCGCAGTGCCACCACACGGAGTCGCCGGCCCTGACGTCGGGGATCGGGGACAGGGCCCGGTACAGGGCGGGGTGCCAGCGCTTGGTCACGGGGAAGACCTGGTTGGTGCGGACACCGCACATGGAGTCCTCGGGGACGTCCGGCAGCAGGGGGCGCAGCAGCAGGTAGGCCATGATCTCGGGGATCGGGACGGTGTGCAGGACGCCCTGGTCGTTGTCCATGTCGGAAAGTGCGGTCCAGCCCTGGAAGGTGCGGAAGGCCGAGCACATCGTGGAGCCGGGGTACTGGGGGCCGGTGGTGCGGTGGGCGGCGTCCCATGGGTCGTACTGCTCGGCGGTGCCGTCGAAGAGGTGGCGGAACGCCTGCTGGTACTCCGAGGTCATCCACAGGTCCAGGGTGCCGGGGTCGCAGTGGGTGCCCAGGCCGGAGGAGTCGGCGCCGGGCGGGCGGCGGCGGATGCGGTCGGGGTAGAGGGCGTCGCGGTCGGGGTCGAACCACTGGGTGCCGTCGTCGTCGGTGTCCTTCCAGAAGGAGTTCAGGAAGGACTGGACGGTGGCCATGCGGTCGGACTGGCGGGCCTGCATCTGAGCCTGGGACCAGTAGACCGGGTAGATCTCGGGCTTGGAGCCGACGCTGCCGAAGAAGTCGTCGCCGGGGCCGGTGTAGTTCTCGAAGAACTGGTTGCGCTCGACGTAGTCGACGATGTCGGAGTCCCAGGCCAGCGCCTGTTCGCGGGGGAAGTGGCCGCGCACGACCAGGCAGCCGCGCTGCTTGAGCTTGGCCGTCTGCTCCGGGGTGACCGTGCCGTTCTCGATCGCCTCGTAGTCGAGGACGGGCCAGACCTCCTCGCCGCGGGCGCGGTCGGCCTCGATCTCACCGATGCGGGCCTCGACACGGGCCTCCACGGCGGCGAAGACCTCCGCCACGGTGCGACCGGACGACTCGATGCGGGCCCTCAGCGCGGCTTTGGTCTCGCGGATGGCGCCGGCCAGGTCGTCGGGCGTGGTCTCCCAGTGCGGCAGGCCGGTGGCGGGGTGGGTCTCGGTTGCGTGCGTCAACGCCCGACTCCTTTGATCAGGACTCCTAACTAATACGACCGTAGGCGGCCGTGCCGATTTAGGCAACACTCCTGACTAGAATGGCGGGCATGACGCCGACCAAGCCGTCACTGGATCTGCTGCGCGCGCTGACCGACGAGAACGTGCTGCGCGCGCTGATGGATCACCGGCGCCTGACCCGCGCGGAGATCGCCGCGCACACCGGGATCTCCAAGCCCACGATCTACGAGGCGGTCGGGCGCCTGGAGGAGTCGGGCCTGGTCGTCGACACCGGCGAGCGGACCACCGGCCGGGGGCGGGTGGGCTCGTACTACGCACTGGCCGGGCACGGACGGGCGCTGGTGGCCTCGATCACCCCGCACGGTGTCGTCACCGAAGCGGTCGACGCGTACGGCACGGGGCACGGCCGGCACACCGTGCCGCTGGACCCGGCGCCGGGCCCGGACGTGGCGGCGAGCGCACTGGCGCGCGCCGCCGCGGCCGTGGCGGCGGCGGACGCCGGGGCGCTGCGCGTGGCCGTGGTCAGCGCGGCCGATCCGGTGGACCGGGCGACCGGCCGACTGGTCCACCTGCCCGATGCGCCCTTCCTGGTGGGTGAGCTGGACCCGTCCGAGATCCTCGCGCCCCAGGTGACGGGTCCCGTCCTGGTGGACAACGACGTCAACTGGGCGGCCCGCGCGGAGCACCGCTGCGGGGTCGCGCAGGGCGTGGACGACTTCTTCTACCTGCATCTGGGCGAGGGCCTGGGCGGCGCGGTGGTCAGCGACGGCGTGGTACGCCGCGGCCATCGCGGTCTCGTCGGGGAGACGGCGCACCTGACCACGGTCGGACCGGACGGGCGCGCGATGCCGCTGACGGAGGTCTTCGCCGCCCTCGGCCTGCGCCGCCCCGCCTCCACCGCGATCGACGCCGACGCCGTACGGGAGGCACTGTCCGGCGACGGGGCACGGGCCGAGCGGACACTCGACGCACTGGCGCGCGCCGTGGGCGGCGTGCTGGCGGCAGCCGTCTCGCTCGCCGATCCCCGGCTGATCGTCGTCGGCGGCGGATGGGGTCTGCGGCCCGATGTAATCACGGCCATCGACGAACACTTCACCCGTTCGCCCCGCCCCGTGCCGGTCGTCGCCGCTACCGTGGACGAACCCGAGCTGGCCGGCGCCCGGGTCCGGGCGGTGGAGGAACTGCGGTCACTGATCATCCGCAGCGCCCACCCGGAACGCCCCTGACCGACGCCCCGCCCGCCACCGGTCCACTCCCCCGGCTCACCGACAACCCAGGCCGGACCGCTCCCACGGTTCACCGACGACCCCGGCCGGGCCCGCCCTTCGGCGACGGCCACCGGCGGCTCGTCCGGTACGCGGCCCCGTACCGGTGGCGTCCACGGCATGCCGTACGACAACCGACGCCGAGCGGCAGCCACATCTGCCACCTAGAGTGACGGCGAACGCACCAAAGGTAGCGATCTCCGCGAGTCGGTGTCCGCTAAGGAGAAGGTCATGGCCGGCAAGGCAAGCGTCGTATTCGCTCACGGCCTCTGGGCCGACGGCTCGTGTTTCGACAAGCTGATCCCCACGCTCCTGGCCGAAGGCCACGATGTCCTCAGCTCCCAGCACGGCCTCGACTCGCTCGAGGGCGACGTCGCGTGCGTCACCCGCACCATCAACCACGTGCCCGGCCCGGTCGTGCTCGTCGGTCACTCCTACGGCGGGACCCTGATCACCAAGGCGGGTCTCCACGACCGCGTGGGCGCTCTCGTCTACATCGCCCCGCTCGCCCCGGACGAGGACGAGACCTCACAGGGCCAGCAGGACAAGTTCCCCCATACGCCCATCTTCGATCACGTCGAGGTCGCCGACGACCGCGTATGGCTGCGCGAGTCGGGCATCGGCGACTTCTGCGGCGATCTGCCGGCCGAGGAGCAGAAGCTCGTGCTCGCCACGGGTGCCGTACCGGTCGCCGATCTGTTCAACCAGCAGGTTCCGGGCACCGCCTGGCGCACGAAGCCGAGCTGGTACATCGTCGCGAACAACGACCGGACCGTGAACCCGGACCTGGAACGGGCCGCCGCCGAGCGCATGGGTGCGAAGACGTTCGACGTCGACAGCAGCCACGTGCCCATGCTCTCCCACCCCGGCTTCGTCCTCGACGTCATCCGCGACGCGGCGTCGACGCTGGAGGCATAGGGCCGTCGCCGAAGCGTCATGGTGCACCCCGCCGGAGCAGCGGAGCGGAGCGCCGCTGCGGAACGGGATCAGAAGACTTCGCCGGCCGAGCCGACGCGCACCGACCGCCCACCGTCCGTGTGACAAACCACCGTCGAGAGCAGACCCGGTCATGACGACCGGGTCTGCTCGTACGAGATGAACTCACCATATACAGAACGCTGATTCTGCTAGCGTCCCTCACAACAAGAACCGAGATTCTTTTTGTGGGAGGTGTGGTGCCTCGGCTCACCGACGCGCGCAAGGAGCTCCGGCGTACGCAGATCGCCGAGGCCGCCGTCCGTTGTTTCAGCCGCAACGGGCTGGAGCGGACCTCGATCGCCGACATCACCGCCGAGTCCGGCCTCTCGGCCGGCTCGATCTACGCGCACTACCGCAACAAGGCCGATCTGGTCCGGGCCGCCGCCCGCGAGGTGCTCACCAAGCGCGCCGATGTCCTCGGCGAATACGCCGCGGCCGACGCCCCACCCGGCCCCGACGAGCTGCTCTCCCGCCTGATCGCAGCGATCGACCCCGCCGAGGCCCGGGTCGGCGTGCAGACCTGGGGTGAGGCGACCACCGACCCGGCCATCCACGGCATCGTCGTCGACATGACCGACCGGATGCGCGCGATGCTGCGCGAGGCCGTCACGGCCTGGCTGGTCAAGGTCGAGCATCACGAACCTGCCGAGGCCAGGGAGCGCTCCGTCCCGATCGCCCACCGGGTCATGGCGCTCTACCAGGCCGAACTGCTGTACACCGCCTTGCGGACACCGACCGAGGAGACAGCGTCGTGACCACCCTGACCACTTCGTTAGCCGCCCGCACCGTTTTCCGGATCGGCTACGGCGCCTTGCAGCTCGAGCGCCTGCACGACCGTCGCGACGAGGCAGTCGCGCTGCTGCGCCGGGCGGTCGAGCTGGGCGTCGACCACGTGGACACCGCCGAGTTCTACGGCTTCGGATTCGCCAACGACGTGATCCGCGAGGCACTGCGCCCCGAGGACGATGTCCTGGTCGTCACGAAGGTCGGCGCCGACCCCGACCCGGGCGGGCGCCTGCCGTTGCGTCTGGCGCAGCGTCCCGAGCAGCTGCGCGCCGGCGTCGAGGACAATCTGCGCAGCCTCGGCGTCGACCGGCTCGCGGTCGTCAACCTGCGCCGCCTGGACACCGGTCCTGGCCTGCGGCCCGAGGGCGACCAGGTGGTCGACCTCGACGACCAGCTCGCGGTGATGACCGCCCTGCGCGACGAGGGCAAGATCGGCGCGATCGGCCTGAGCAGCGTCACCCTCGACGGCCTGCGCCGCGCCCTGCCGGCAGGTATCGCCTGCGTGCAGAACGCCTACAGTCTCGTCTCCCGCGACGACGAGGACATGCTGCGGCTGTGCGCGGCCGAGGGCATCGCGTGGGTGCCGTTCTTCCCGCTCGGCGGGTCCTTCCCCGGCCTGCCCAAAGCGACCGGCGAGCCGGTGGTGCACGCCGTGGCCGAATCTCTGGGCGTCACACCCTCCCAGGTCGGCCTCGCCTGGCTGCTGCACCACGCCCCGAACGTGCTGCTCATCCCCGGCACCGCCGACGCCGCCCACCTGGAGGCCAACATGGCGGTCGGCGAGATCGCCTTCGACGCCGCGACCCTCGCCACCCTCGATGGCATCGAGTCCCGCTCCAACGAAGTCACCATCGGCTGAACGGAACCACCGCGGCCCGTCCGGCGCCCGCGCCCCACGTCGAACACCTGACGAACCGCCAGGCCACGCCGGAAAATCCCGCTCCATCCGACACCAAGGACGGATCATGAAAGCCATCGTCTACCGCGACAACGGCACACCGGACGTTCTCCGGTTAGTCGACCGTGGCCTGCCCGCGCCCGGCCCCGGCGAGGTTCGCGTGCGGGTCGCCGTGTCCGGGGTCAACCCGACCGACTGGCAGGCGCGTTCCGGCGCCGGCCATCCCAAGCACTTCCCTGAGGTCACCCCGCACCTCGACGGTGCCGGCACCATCGACGCCGTCGGCGAGGGTGTCGACCACAGCCGGGTCGGGCAGCGGGTCTGGCTGTTCATGGCCGCCGCCGGGCGGCCCACCGGCACCGCCGCCGAGTTCACCGTGGTGCCCGCCGAACAGGCCGTGCCGCTGCCCGACGAGACCGGCTTCGACGTCGGCGCCGCACTCGGCGTCCCCGCGCTGACCGCGCACCGCGCGCTCACCGTCGCCGAGGACGGGCCGCGCCGGCTGCGCCCCGGGGCACTCGACGGGAAGGTGGTGCTCGCCGCGGGCGGGGCCGGAGCGGTCGGGCACGCGGTGATCCAGCTCGCCCGATGGGCTGGCGCCACCGTGATCAGCACGGTGAGCAGCCCGGGGAAAGCCCGGCTGGCCACCGCCGCCGGAGCCCACCACGTGATCGACTATCGCGCGGGCGACCCGGCAGCCGAGATCCGCGACATCGCCCCGGACGGCGTCGACATCGTCGCAGAGGTGGCGCTGGGCACGAACCTCGCCCTGGACCTGGCCGTGCTGCGGACCCGCGGCACGATCTCGACCTACGCCAACGACGGTGGTAGGCCTGTTGAACTGAACGTCCTGCAGAACATGGTGCTGAACACACGCCTGCAGTTCCTGGTGCTCTACACGGCCGGTCCGGAGGCGCGCTCTGCGGCCGCCCAGGACATCGCCGCCGCAGTACGCGACGGCGCGCTGCCGGTCGGCGAGGAGCACGGCCTGCCACTGATCCGCTTTCCCCTCGACCGCACCGCCGACGCGCACCGAGCGGTCGAGAGCCGCGCGGTCGGCAAAGTCCTGGTGGACGTCACGCACTGACGTCCGGTCGGCCACCGCACGCCCCCCCCGGCCGCCTCGGGGACCCGGCACGAGGCGGCCGGGTCGGCGGCGTCGCCCCGACCTCTGGCGCACGACCGCCGGTCATCGCCGACACCGTCCGCCACGCCGTGCGGGGCGTCCGGTGCGGCTGTGGTGCGGAGGACGTTCGCGTCGACCGGAGCCACGCGGCTCGCGGCCGGGCGCGGCGATCGCAGCCCGGTGGAGGGGGTCAACTCGGGTCCGGGCTCCGGGGCGCAGTGATGTCCCGGACGAAGACGGGCTTGAGGTGCTTCTGCGGCAGCGCTTCGGGCAGTTGCTCCCAGTCGAGGACATGGGAGACGACGCGGCCGGGCGCGACCTTCCCGGAGGCGGCGAGATCGAGGGCGTCGGGGATGTGCGCGCGTACGTTGTCGCGGGCGATGCGCAGGGTGACGCCGGTGAGGTACATGTCGAGCAGGGGAAGTTCGCCGGGCCGGAAGTGGTTGCCCGCGGACTCGCAGACGCCTTCGGGGGCGAGGGACCGGACGGCGAGCGCGAGTTGGTCGACGCGGCCGGTGGCCTCGACGGCCAGGTCGAAGCCGTGCGGGATCGGCTCGATCGCCTCGGCGGTGCGAGCGCCGTAGGCCGCGGCGAGACGGCGGTGCTCGGCGTCGGGGTCGACGTAGAGGATGTCGCCGGCGCCGAGGGCGCGGGCGATGTCGCACACGTACAGACCGATGCTGCCGCGGGCGACGACCAGCACCCGGGCGCGGGGACGGGCCTTGAGATGGGGTGCGACGAGGCGCCAGGACAGGGACCAGTTGTCGCTCGCCGAGGCCATGGCGACCGGGTCGAAACCCCTGGACCGCGCCGCAGCGCAGCTCCAGACCCTCATCGCCGCCACGATCAAGGGCTGAGAGGCGAGCCCGCGGCCGTTGCCACGGCGCGGTCGGCGTCTCCCGCGGAGCGCGAAGACTACGGCGTCAGCACGATCCTGCCGAAGACCTCACCGCGTCCATCTTCCGGTGCGCCAGCACGGCCTCGTCCAGCGGCAGCAGTTCGTGCACCACCGCTTCGATCTCGCCACGGGCGGCCGCGGCGAACTGCTCGCCGCGTACGGCACTCAGGTCGGCCGGGGTGGCCGTGGCCGCGCTGAAAGCGGCGAAGGACATCGACTTCTGGAACGCTGCCATGATCCTCGTGCCGAAGTCCGCGGGCGGCTGACCCGCGACAGCGCCCACGGCCACCATGCGGCCGTACGGGTTGAGCCGGTCGAGGAACGACGGCATGTCCGCACCGGCCACGACGTCGATGATGACGTCGTAGCCCGCGGGAGCCTCTTCCCCTCCGTCGCCGGAGCGGTCCAGCACGTGGGTCGCGCCGAGACGGCGCAGTCGCTCGCCACGCTCGGCCGACGATGTCGTGACCGCCACCGCGGCGGCACCACCACGAGCCGCGAGCTGCACCGTCATGATCCCGATGCTGCCGGCCGCGCCACGCACCAAGACCGTCTCCCCGGAGGCGAAATGGGCGCGGCGAAGCCCGAAGTGGGCCACCGCACCGGCACTGCCGAGCGTCACCGCGGCAGCGGCGGACAGGCTGCTGGGCAGGGGAAGAATCGACTCGACCGGTGCGACGGCCTGTTCGACGTAGCCTCCGCCGGTGCCGGTGAAGCCCCACACCCGCCGGCCGATCCACGACGCGTCGACACCGTCGCCGACCGCGGTCACGGTGCCCGCGACCTCGCCACCCGGGATGTGGCCCTCCTTGAAACCGTAGGCGGCCAGAGCCCCACTCCGGATCAGGGTGTCGACACCGCCGACGCCCACCGCCTCGGTGGCTATCAGCACCTGCCCGGCAGCGGGTGCGGGTACCGGCAGGTCGACAACAGCCAGACCGTCAGGACTGCCGAACGTCTGGATCGAGATCGCCTTCACTGTGGTCTCCAGGTCCTCGAACCGCTCAAGCGCGAACGCATCCAGGTCTCGGACGCTGACGGACACCCCGTCCGCTCCGGTGGCGGCCCGTCGAGGAACCAGGTTTTCACCGGCCCTCAAGCGTTGTCCGGCCGCTCGGCGATCGTGAAGTGCCGCTCGGGGCCGGGGGGTTCGAGCTCGTCCAGCACCGCTGCGGCCAGGTCCTCGGCACTCGCGTACGATCGCCCGTCGGCGCCGGTGAGGAGGGTGTCGGTCCCCCGCCGGTAGCGGGCGGTGCGCGTACCGGGCGCCAGCAGAGCCGGCGGGCTCAGGTAGACCCAGTCGGCCTCCAAGTGGACCCGGCAGGCGTCCAGTTGGGCGATTCCGGCGGCGGCCACCGCCCGGTGTTCCGCAGGCACGTAGGCAGGGTTCTCGGCGACCGGAAGCTCCGGGTCGCCGGGGCTGCGCAGCGCACCGGCCCCGCCGACCACGAGGACCCGCGCCCCGAGCCGCGCGGCGACGTCCAGCACCGTCCGGGTGGCATCGACCAGGAACGCCCGGTCCGCCGGGTACCTCCGTACGGCGAGTACGACCGCGTCGAGGGCACCGGCCCTTCCGCCGGAACGGGCGGGACCGACCGTCAAGGAGTCGGCCGACGGGGCAGCCTCCCTGCTCACGGCGCCGTCCGTGCTCACGTCGGCACCCACGGGAGACCGGCGTCCGGCTGCCGCTGCGAGCGTCCGGTGTACCGCGGTCGCGTCCGTGACGTCGACGGCGAGCGGCGTCACGCCCGGGTCGGCCGGTGCCGCTCCCCGGGTGTCACTCGCCGGCTTTCTGGACAGCGCCAGCACCCGGTGTCCGCGCGTCCTCGCCTCGATGACCACCCGGCCGCCGACCATCCCCGTGGCGCCGAACACGGCGATCGTCATGCACCGCGTCGGCGTGGTGGTCTGCTTCATCGTGTCTCTCCTTGTCGAATACGGTCTTCTTCCGCTCCGCGGGGTCGAGTTGGGCGGCCAGCAGGGCGCTCAGCGCAACCGCGAAGCCGAACGTCTGCGCCCGGCTCAGCAACTCCCCTCCGGCGACCCCGATGACGGTCGCGACCAGGGGCGACAGCAGCACCAGCGGAGCACTCGCACCGACGGGCAGCCGACCGATCCCACGGAACCACAGGGTGTACGCGACCAGCCCGCCCATGCTGCCCAGCCACAGGTATCCGCCCGCGGCCCCGGCGTCGATCCGGCCCGGCACTCCCTCGACCCCGAGGGTGAACGGGAGCATCAGCAGCCCGCCCGCGGTCAGTTGCCAGCCGGCCAGCGTCAGCGGGCTCACCCCCTCGGGACGGCCCCAGCGCTTGGTCAGGACGACCCCGCCCGCCATGGTCGCCGTATGCCCGAGGCCGGCGAGCACCCCGAGGGCGTCCAGCCGGGCCCGCGGCCCGAGTACGACGAGTGCGACCCCCAGCACTCCCAGCACGGCCCAGACCAGCCGCCAGGCCGTGGGCCGCTCATGCAGCAGCGCCACGGCCAGCGCGGCGACCAGCAACGGCTGGGCGGCGCCGAGGGTGGCCGCCACCCCGCCGGGCAGTCGTTCGGCTGCCACGAACAGCAGCGGCATGGCCCCGATGTTGAGCGCGCCGAGGACCGCTGTCCGCCACCACCACCGCCCATGGGGCAGCACCCGGGTGAGCGCCAGCGCTATCAGACCGGCGGGCAGGGCACGCATCAGTCCGGCGAACATCGGGTGCCCGGCGGGCAGCAGCCGGGTGGTCACCACGTACGTGGTGCCCCAGGAGGCGGGGGCGAGCGCGGTCACGGCGACAGTGGCCGCCCGCGTCTGGAACCGAGGCATGTAACCCATGCCGGAAGTCTCGGCAGCGGACGGTCATGTCGCCAAAGCATGGTTGCCTTGACAGCCATGAACAGAAACCATTGATCCATGGACCTCCAGCAGCTGCGGTACGTCGTCGCCGTCGCCGACACCCTGAATTTCACCCGCGCCGCCGAGCGCTGCGGCGTCGTACAGTCCTCCCTCAGTCACCGGATCGCCGCGCTGGAGCGGGAGTTGGGGGTACGACTGTTCGCCCGGTCCAGCCGCCGGGTCGAACTGACGAGCTCGGGCACAGCGTTCCTCGTCGGCGCACGCGAATGTCTGGCCGCCGCCGACCGGGCAGTCGCGGACGCCGTCGCCGCGACCGGGGTGGTACGGGGGCAGCTCGCCGTCGGCGTGATCGCGACGACGGCGGCTGTGGACGTGCCCGAGCTGCTCCAGCGCTACCGCGCCCGGCACCCCGACGTCCAGGTCGTCCTGCGCTCCGGGCGCAGCGACGACCTGGCGGCCGCGATCCGCGCCGGGGAGCTGGACATCGCGTTCCTGGGCCTGCCGGAAGGCGAGCATCCTGCCGGGGTGGAGACCCTCGTCCTGGATCACGACGAGCACGTCCTGGTCGTACCGGCCGGGCACCGGCTGGCGGCTGCGCCTCGCGTGACCCTGGCGCAGATCGCCGGGGAGACGTTCGTGGACTTCGTGGCCGGCACCCCGGCCCGTGCCCAGTCGGACCGGGCGTTCGCCGCCGCCGGGCTGGTGCGTGACGTGGCCTACGAGTCCGGTGTCGTGGAGCTGATCACCCGGCTGATCGGGCGAGGCCTCGGGGTCGCCCTGCTGCCCTCTGCGTTCATCCGCCCGCTCGTCGCCGAGGATCCCGGCCTGTCCCTGGTCCCGGTACGGGACGGGCCGCACCGGATGGAGTATCTGGCCTGGAGCCGCTTCAACCCCAGCCCCGCCACCCGCGCCATGCTCGAGGTCCTGGGCGTCCGCCCGGAGCGCCACCCCCCTGCCGACACCGGACAAGGCGAGAATCTCCGACCGGAATAGCCCGAAACTGTGGATGTTCCGAAACCTACGTATCGTGGCACTGGACACCGTCGTTGATCGACGTGGCTCCGCATTGCTTTCCGGCTGCCTGCACCCGACTCCGTATGCGGCATACAGAAGGCGGTTTCCCTCCATGAGCGCCCTCGAAGAGAAGAACAAGGCTGTCGTCCTCGACGCTTTCGACGCTTTGTTCAACAAGCGGGACTACGACGCGGCCGAACGCTACTGGTCCCCCGGCTACATCCAGCACAGCGCCCATATCGCGCCCGGACGGGACGGGCTCTTCGACCTCGTCAGAAACCTCCCGGCGGACCTGCGGCACGAGCATGAACTGGTCATGGCCGAGGGCGACATGGTCATGGTGCGTGGCCGCTTCTCGGGACACGGTCAGGCCGCCCCGTGGATCGCCGTCGACTTCCTCCGCGTCGAGGACGGTGTCCTGGCGGAACACTGGGACGTCATCGAGCAGGAAGCCACCCGCGAACAGTCCCTGAGCCACCTGCCGATGTACGGCGACCATTTCCCCGAGGAGCGCTGAAATGAGTGCGTATCGAGTCGCACAGGTCACCACCCCGAACGGCACGTTCGAGATCGCCGAACGGGAGACGTCGCAGCTGGGACCCCGCCAGGTCGGAATCGTCGTCGAGGCGTGCGGCGTCTGCCGCAGCGATGCGATCTTCGTGAGCAACGGGCTGCCAGGACTTTCGTTCCCCGAGGTGCCCGGACACGAGATCGCCGGCCGCATCGAGGAACTGGGCGCAGCCGCTCAGGACCAGGGATGGCAGGTAGGCGACCGGGTCGCGGTCGGGTGGTTCGGCGGCAGCTGCGGGCACTGCAAGCCCTGCCGCGAGGGCGACTTCATCGTGTGCCGCAGCCTTCAGGTCCCGGGATGGACGTACGACGGGGGATTCGCCGAGAAGGTCGTCGCACCCGTGGACGCGCTCGCCCGGATCCCCGACGCGCTGTCGGCGGTCGACGCGGGGCCGCTGGCCTGCGCGGGCGTGACGACCTTCAACGGGCTCCGGCGCAGCTCCGGACGGCCGGGAGATCTGGTCGCGGTGCTCGGCCTCGGCGGCCTGGGACACCTGGGAGTGCAGTACGCGGCCGCGATGGGCTTCGAGACCGTGGCGATCGCACGCGGCGCCGAGAAGGCCGACTTCGCCAAGCAGCTCGGCGCCCACCACTACGTCGACAGCACCTCCGGCACTCCGGTCGCCGAGGCGCTCCAGTCCCTCGGCGGCGCCAAGGTCGTCCTGGCCACCGCGGGCAACTCCGAGGCCATCACCTCCACCGTGTCCGGAATGGCCCCCCGCGGTGAGGTCGTGGTCATCGGAGCCGACACCGAGCCCCTCGGCGTCACCCCGGCCCAGCTCCTGCTGAGCGGCTACGTCGTCCGCGGCCACCCGTCCGGCACCTCGCAGGACGTGGAGGACACCATGGCCTTCAGCGCCCTGCACAACATCCGCCCGATGACCGAGACCGTGCCGCTGGACCGCGCGGACGAGGCCTTCCAGAAGATGCTGACCGGCAAGGCCCGCTTCCGGATGGTCCTCACCGTCGGCTGACGCCCGGATCGACTCGCCGCGGCCGCGTTCTCAGCGACCGGGCCTGAAATCAAAGACGATGGCACCCTCAAGCAGCGGTTGAACGAAATTCTTGAACGCCTCGTGTGCCGGGTCATAGAACTTGGGATCGGTGACAATAGGTTTCCCCACGTAGTAATTCCGATCCCCCTCGGATGCGAACGTCACGATGTAGCCCTGCTGCATCCCTCTCCCCAGCCCCTCCCCGCTTGTCTGGGTGCCTGACTCCAGAGACGTGATGTACGGCTTGCCGTGACGGACCGCCTCGGTCTTCAGGGAGCGGAACCGCCTCATCGTCTCGGCCTGTTCCTTTGCGGATGTGCCCGGCTTGAACCGGAAAAGAACAATGTGCTGAACCTTGCCCGGCTTGTAGTCCGCGGCGGTGAATTTCTTGACGCCGACGCGCGACAACTCCTGGCGCAGAGCCTTCGCCGCGTCCGCGTCGACGTCGCCCGTCGGAGCCGGAGCGGCTGCCGGGGAAGAATTCGCCTCGCCGCCTGAGGCTTCGATGCCCGTCATCGCACATCCCGTCAACGCAACCATGGAAACAGCACTCGCAACGAGGAGCCGGACGGTCGCAGATCGTCTCTTTGCCACCATGAACGACTCTCCACGACTCGGAATTCATTTGCGGACAGATCAAGGCAGCCCCACCGGAGCCATGGCTCAAGATCACCACAAGGCCTGCCCCGCCGGCCGGCACCGAACGGCACCGGGCGACGCTGATCGCCCGGATGCGGCCGCTCATTCACCTGGACGGACAGCAGCCGCCCCACGCCCTGGACCTCAGGCCCAGCCCGGCGCCGGCGGGAGAGGCCACCCGGGCGGGGTGGGCAGCGGGACGTCCGAGCGCAGCCGCGGGTCCGTACCGCGCCCGGCGAGCCAGGCGAGGACGGAGTGGCCCGAGCCGGTGACGGTGGCGCCGGACGGGGCCAGGGTCCAGGCGCGATCGAGGTCGGTGGCCTGGATGCGGGCAACCGGGAAGTCGCGCGCGGTGAGCGCGGCGACGGTGTCGCCGAGGGCCCATGTGACGTAGTCGGCTGGCCAGTCGGCCGCGCTGTAGCCCAGGTCCAGGTCGACGTGGTGCGTCTCGAGTTCACGCCGGCAGCGCTGGAGCGTGAACCAGGCGGGGTGCCGCCACCCTGCAAGGGCGGTGACCATGACGGACCAGCGTTCGGCCGGCATGGCCTGTGCCACATCGAGCAGTCGGTCGAGGCTGCCGCGCAGGTCGGCGGCAAGTTCACCGGCCGAGCGCTCGGCGCCCTCGCGCAGTGCACGGTCCAGGGCGGCGGCGTCCGCCCGTGGGCCGGGCTCGGTGCCGGTGCGGGCCAGCGTCAGCAGCCACCGGTAGACGTCGGCGCTGCGGGCGAGGTGGGTGACGACGTGGCCACGGCTCCACCCCGGCAGCGCCGACGGCTCACGGGCCTGGAGGTCGGTGAACGAGCCGAGGCCGGCGCCGAGGCGCGCGGCAGAGGCTCTGACCTCGTCGAGGAGGAGATCGATGTCTGCGGGAGTGATGTCGGGAGCGATGTCGGTGGTCTCGGTCACGGCCGCCACCATACGGTCGGCTGACGAGCCGGTCACCCGGTACGCGTGACGCCCTCGGTGACAGCCCCGGTGGGGCTGCCGGACCCCTGGAGGGCGACGCCGTCAGCACGCCGAGCGCCGCCGCCCAGGTCCCGGAGGAAGAGCAGTCACGGGTGCAAGGGTGCGTCGGGGAGATGGCTGCGGGCGTCGTGGACGGCGGTGCGGCCGGCCTCCAGTGCGGTTTCGAGGAGGGCGCCTTCGCGGGCGAGGCGGCCGACCGCCGGTGAGTCCGGGGCGGGGCGGATCGAGACGATCGCCGGGTGACAGGCGAGACGCGCGTCGTCCTCGGCCCAGCGTGTCTCGCGGTCGAGGAACGCCTGGCGCAGGGCCGCGGACTCATGGCGCAGAAACCGCTTGGCCACGAGTGGTGCGGAGCGGGACGGCCGCGCGACGTCGATCGCCCGCCGGGAGCGCAGCACCATGACGTGGGTCGCCCCCTGAGCCAGCGCGGTGCGGTACGGCACGGACTCGGAGACGCCGGCGTCGTAGTACCGGTGTCCGCGCAGCGTGACCGGAGGACCTGCCAGCAGCGGCAGCGAGGCGCTGGCGCGCAGCGCAAGGCGGAGTTCTGCGGCATCGCCGATGAAGGGGCGCAGGTCGGTGGACCGCCCGGTGGCCGCGTCCGTGGCCAGCGGGTGGTACTCGATGGCGCTCGCGAGGACCGAGTCGAAGTCCATGGGCGCGAAGTCGCCGTCGCCGTACCGGTAGAGCACCTCGTAGAAGCTGTGCAGGTCCACGAGCGGCCGTCCGCGCAGCGGGTTCGAGCGCCGGATCAGTGTTCTGGCGTATTTGGGAATGGTCCAGAAGCGCAGCGACTGGGGGCTGCTGCTCAGCAGCCACGCGCCGGAGGCGGCGCCCGCGGAGGCGCCGTAGACGGCGTCGAAGCTGTGGGTCAGTCCGAGTTCGTGCAGGGCGAGGGCCATCCCGCCGGCGATGATGCCGCGCATCCCGCCGCCCTCGATGGCCAGCGCGACACGGTGCCCGTCGGTGCGTGCGCCGGGCCGGCTGCCGGCCCGCGCACGCTCCGTGAGCACGCTCCAGACCGGATGCGGCTCCTCGGGCCCGGGTGCGGCGGCAGAGGGTGTGGGAGTCGTCGTCATCGTAGGAATGGCTCCAGAGCGCTGTTCGGGGGTGGGATCTGCGTGCCCGGGTCGGGGACGGCGAGGCGCGGCGGGCTGCTGGCGACAGCGGCCTTGGCTCGGTCGTCCCCCTGTAGCGGCTGAGGCGGCTTCGCGGCCGTCGCCGACGCCGGAGCACCCAGGATGCTCAGACGCCGCCATGACGCTCTTCGTGCAGGGCGTCGATGTCTGCCGCGAAGTCTGTCAGCATCACCGTGCGTTTCAGCTCCAGGGACGGTGTGAGCCGGCCCGCCTCCTCCGTCAGCACGGTGTCGAGGATGCGGAACTTCTTCACCGCCTCGGCGTGCGAGACCGCCGCGTTGCCGACGTCGACGGTGGCCTGGACGGCTGCCAGGAGATCGGCGTCATGGTGGTGCGCAATGCCCAGACATTCAAAGCAGTTGATCCGTCACCGGTGGATCGACCGGCCGTCGGCCGCGTGCACCGCTGGAGCGCGGATCGACCGGGTCTAGTCCGCGCTCCGCTCCGACCGTCAGGCCTTCGCCGGTTGCGCGGCGGAGTCGGTCGGTGTTCCAGGTGTCCTCTCCTCCTCGTACTTCGCGGGGGACTTCGCGACCAGACTGCTGCGGGTACGGTCCTTGGCCAGCCCGGCCAGGGCGACCGCCACGGTCAGTGTCATGGCGCCGAGGGCGATGGCGAAGCTCATCGTGAACTGCGACTCCTGCGGCAGATCGATGCCCTCGGGCAGGCCGGGGATCGTCCTGGACGCCAGCAGGGAGGTGACCACGGCCGAGGCGATGGCCGAACCCAGTGACCGGGAGATCGAGTTGATGCCGTTGGCGATGCCGGTCTGCTGCACCGGCACACTCGCCGCGATCAGTGCGGGCATCGCGGCGTAGCCGAAGGCGATCGCGACACCCGTGAACAGTCCGGCGCAGATGACGCTCGCGGTCTGCCCGTGCCCGAAGGCCAGCCAGGCGAACCCGCCCGCGCCGACCAATCCGCTGATCGCCAGCGTCAGCCGGGCGCCGATCCGGCGGACCAGGACGCCGCCGACCGGGGCCGCGACCAGGGCGACCAGGGAACCGGGCAGCAGATATTCCACGCTGGCCCGCAGCACCGACGCCGTGAAGCCGTAGCCGGCGATGCGCTCGGGCATCTGCACCAGGTACGAGATGCCGATGAACTGGGTGAAGGCGGCGAACCCGACGAGCAGACCGGCCAGGTTCGTCATGGCCACCTGGCGGTGCGCGAACATCCGCATGTCCACCAGCGGGGCGGAGACCTTCAGCTCGACGAGCACCCACACCACCGCCATGACCACGGCTCCGGCGAAGCACCCGATGACCTTGCCGGAGTCCCAGCCCCAGGTGTGGCCCTGGGAGATGCCGAGCAGCAGCAGGACCAGGAAGGCGGCCAGGACGAGGGTGCCGGGCACGTCCACACGGCCGCCGACACGATGGCCGCCGTCCGGGACCAGGAGGAGGACCGCGAGCAGCGCGAGGACGGAGACGGCGGTGGAGAACCAGAAGACGGAATGGTAGTCGGGGTCACTGCCCTGGGTGAGCAGTCCGGTGACCACCAGCGACAGGCCGGAGCCGAACGCCAGGGTGGAACTCACCAGCGCCATGGCGCCGTGCAGCTTCTCGTGCGGGACCTGGTCGCGGACGATCGACAGCGCCAGCGGGAAGATCGCGGTCGCCGAGCCCTGCATCACCCGGCCGACCAGCAGCAGTCCCAGCGAGGTCGTCAGGGATGCCAGCAGCGAGCCCGCGACCATCACCACGAGGACGGCGACAAGGGTCTGCTTCTTGCCGTGGAGATCACCGACGCGGCCGAGCAGCGGGGTGAAGACGGCGGCGGAGAGCAGGGTCGCGGTGGTGACCCAGCTGACACCGGCCGAGTCCGTGTGCAGTGCGGTGCCCAGCAGCGTCAGGATCGGCACGACCTGGGTCTGTGCCATCGCCACGACCATGGCGGCCAGGCCGAGGGCGAGAACCGGCGCAGTGCTGCTGCGCTTGGCTGCCTGGGCGGCAGCCGGGGTGGACCTCATGGGGCAGTGGATCCCTTCAAGGGTGAATGGCATTGACGGCGCATGGGCTTGATCGACTTCACGGGCGGCAGCTAGGTGGGCGCGCCTCTCGATCTCACCGACCGGCCGTTCACTTTATCATTCACTTGCCTTTCACTAGCCGATGGCTAGTGAAAGGTCCGCCATGGTCGGACCGACTCGGAGAGCGAATGGGCGAGGGGTCTGGAAACCGGTGCAACGCCTGGGCGCGCGGCGCATCAGGCGGCCGGAGCGGCGGCCGCGCCCTGCGTCGCAGCCGTCATCCTTCACCCGTCATCCGTCACCGGATGTCACGGACGTCGGCTCACGCCTCGCCGGGCACGGCGAGCAGGCCGCGGGCGGTCAGCAGAAGCGTGGCCCTCAGCTCGTCGTCCGAGAGGTCGGACAGCTCGCCGAGACCTTCCAGCATCCACACGCACATCACATAGGCCATGCGTTCCGCCGGGGTGGGCGAGTTGCCGAACAGAACCCGCAGGACCCGGCGCCTTCGCCCGTCGTTCTCGGCGTAGATGCTGGCGGCCCGCATCTCGGGATCGTGCAGGAGCATGGCCCCGAGTTCACGGTTGCGCACCAGGAAGTCGACCCAGCCGACGGCGTACGCCTCCAGCCTCTCCTGACGCGACGTCATACCCGCCAACTCGTCCAGGAGCAGGGTCATTTCCTCCACCGGCGCATCGAGCGAGGCCTTGAGGATCTGCGCCTTGGTCCGGAAGTGGTAGTAGACCGCGGCCTTGGTGATTCCCATGTCGTCCGCGATGGACTGGAGCGAGGTCGACTGGTAGCCGTGGGCGGTGAAGAGCCGCTGCGCCGTCTCGACGATCTGCCGCCGGGTCGCTGCGGCCTGGGCGGACCGACTGACCACCGGGACGTCCGGCTCTCGCTCGCTGAGCACGCTCGCTCCCGCAGGGGTCTTGCCTTCATGGGCCCTGGTGACCGACCACCGGACGCCGCCCACCTTACCCGCACCGTCCGTCGGCCAGCCATCGACAGGTGCGTCCGGGCCCCGGCCGTCAGCCGGCCGGGGCCCGGATCGGATCCGCTCTGCCGCAGCACACCGGCACCCCCGGTGACGGCCTGCCGCTTCAGGGCACGGCGGCGGGCCGCGGGCGAGGTTCCTTGGGAAGGCCGAGCAGCATCTCACCGACGATGCCGCGCTGGATCTGGGAGCTGGCGCCGTAGATGGTGGCGGCCCGGGCGTTGAGGTAGACGCTGGTCCAGGAGGCCGAGGTGTTCGGTGCGCCCGCGTCGTCGGTGCAGTACCAGTTCGGCGAGGGATCGCCGGTGGGGGTCAGGGCGTCGAGTCCCAGGACGTCCATGGCCAGTTCGGTGGCCTTGCGGTGGTACTCGCTGGTGAGCAGCTCGACGACCGCGGCCTGCGGGCCGGGCTCGTGTCCGTCCGTGAGCCGGGTGGCCAGCCGCAGGTTCTGGCAGTGCAGTTGCTCGACCTGTACGTGGCACCAGGCGAGGCGCTGCCGGATGTCGGGGTCGTCCTGCAGTCCGCGGGAGACGATCAGGTCGGTGAGCCGGTCGAGTTCGTCGCGGAGCTTGATCGGCATGAGGACATAGGTCTTGGCGCGCCCGAAGTTCAGCAGGGTCGTGGCCACCGGCCAGCCCTGGCCCGGCCGGCCGACGACGAGATCGGTACTGCCGACCGTCGCGGGTGGAGTGCTGGTCTCGCTACGACTGGACCGTCCCGGCGTCCGGCGGACGGACCGCGACGGCCTGGACGTCGTGGAGCCGGTTGCCGCGATCGAGTTGGCCGGCGTCGAGGCCGACGCACTCGGACCGGGCCGGTTCGGCGACCGGAGCCTCGCGGCGGTGCGGACCCTGTTCGCGGCCGAACTGGTGGGCCTGGCGGGCCAGTGCGTGGACGCGGCCGTGGCTTACGCCAAGGAGCGGCATCAGTTCGGGCGCCCGATCGGCTCGTTCCAGGCCGTCAAGCACACCCTGGCCGACCGGCACGCCCAGGTCTGCGCCGCGCGGCTGCTGCTGCACTGGGCGGCGGCGACCGGCGATCCGCACACCGCGGGCCTCGCCGTACAGGCGGCCGGCGACGCCGCCGACGCGGCAAGCGCCGACAACCTGCAGACGCACGGCGGCATGGGCTTCACCTGGGAGGCGAGCGCGCATGTCCTGCTCAAGCGGGCCCGGGCCAGGCGCGCGCTGCTCGGCACGTCCGCCCGGCAACTCGACGCCGTCGCGGACCGTCTCCTGGAGACCCGGGACCGAGGCCAGGGCCCGGACCGGGACCGGCGACCGGTCCGGGGTCAGTCCGCGGTCGGCGTCGGCTCGTCCAGCCTGAACCGGCGCCGGATGTCCGGACGGCCGAGCAGTTTCGCCGGGTAGCCGGGGCCCGGGCGCGGGGTGACGTCCTCCCAGGCGAGCGGCTCCTTGCAGTGGGAGCACACCACTTCGCCGTGGGCGTCGTGGCCGCAGGTCTCGTGACGGGTGATCACCGGAGGTCCCGCCTCGTCCGAGAGCCACCGGTCGCCCCAGTTCGTCATGGCGAGGATGACGCCGTAGAAGTCGCGGCCGGACTCGGTCAGCAGGTACTCGTGGCGGACCGGCTGAGTCTCGTACACCTGCTTCTCCAGCAGCCCCGCCTCCACCAACCGGCGCAACCGCTCCGACAGGGTGTTGCGGGCGATGCCCAGCTCCTGCTGGAACTCGTCGAACCGGCGGATCCCGTAGAACGCCTCCCGCAGCACCAGGGGGGTCCACCAGTCACCGAGCAGGTCCATGGTCCGGGCCACCGAGCAGGGCCAGTTCGCGAACGACGTACGCCTCATGCCCCCGATGGTACGAGTCTCACGACGAAACTCAGCAGACAGCAAGGCCGCAGACCTTGCGACCGTGAGTCCAAATACGCAACTATGCAGGTAGACGAGGGAAGGGAGCCCCGGTCATGGAGTGGACGGGACAGGTCTACGCGGACACGCCCACCGTCTCCGCGCAGACGTACGTCGACGCGCCGCCGGAACGTCTGTGGGGATATGTGAGCGACATCCATCTGATGCCCGAGCTCAGTGCCGAGTTGCAGCATGTCGAGTGGCTCGACGGCGTGACCGGCCCGCGAGCCGGGTGCCGGTTCCTCGGGCGCAGCGCCCACCCGGCGCTGGGCAACTGGGAGACGACCAGCACGGTCGTGGACTGCGAGGCGCCGCGGCGCTTCGCCTGGGCCGTGGGCGACCCCGACCGTCCGATGAGCGTCTGGCGGTTCACGCTGCACCCGCAGGGTGCAGGCACGGTGCTGGAGCAGTGGGTGCAGCTGGGACCGGCCCGGTCCGGGCTGAGCGCGGCGATCGACGCGATGCCGGACAAGGAACAGAAGATCGTGTTCGTGCGGCTGCGTGAGTTCGAGGCCGGTATCAAGGCCAACCTCGCCGCCGTCAAGGAACTGGCCGAACGGGAGAAGTGATGCGCACAGCGACCACCATCGAGGCCTCCGGCGGCGGCCCCTGGGGCGAGACCGTCGAGTTCGTCCTGGAGGCCGAGAAGCTGGGCCTGGACATCTGCTGGGTGGCCGAGGCCTGGGGCAGCGACGCCCCCTCGCCGCTGGGCTACCTCGCAGGCCGTACCGAGCGGATCCTGCTCGGCTCCGGGGTCGTCCAGCTCGGCACCCGTTCCCCGGTCACCATCGCGCAGACCGCGATGACGCTCGCCCACCTCTCGGGCGGCCGCTTCCTGCTCGGGCTGGGCGCGTCGGGGCCGCAGGTCATCGAAGGCCTGCACGGAATACCGTTCGCGCGGCCGCTGACCCGGATGCGGGAGACCGTCGACATCGTCCGGCGCGCCTTCGCCGGGGAGAAGATCGAGTTCCAGGGCCGGCAGTTCACCATCCCGCTGCCCGACGGCGAGGGCCGCCCGATGCGGCTCAGCGTGGAGCCGGTGCGGGTACCGGTCTACCTGGCCACCCTGTCCCCGAAGATGCTGGAACTCACCGGTGAGATCGCCGAGGGCTGGCTGGGCACCAGCTTCGTGCCCGAGGGTGCCGACGCCTACTTCACCCACCTGGACAGCGGACTCGCCCGGGCCGGCCGTACCCGCGCCGACCTCGACGTCTGCCAGGGGGCCGAGATCAACATCGTCTCCGACGAGGGCCGGCTGGCCGAGGTCGTCGGCAGCCGCAAGAAGGAACTGGCGTTCTCGCTGGGAGGGATGGGCTCGGGCTCCACCAACTTCTACAACAACGCCTACAGCCGCCAGGGCTGGGCCGACGTCGCCGCCCGGATCCGTGAACGCTGGCAGGCCGGGGACCGCGACGGTGCCACCGCCCTGGTCACCGACGAGATGGTCCTGGCCACCACTCTGATCGGCACCGAGGACATGGTCCGCGACCGGCTCCGGGACTGGGACGCGGCCGGCGTGGACACCGTCCGTCTCTACCCGGCCGGCGACACCCTCGAAGCGCGGCTGGACAACCTCGGCCGGGGCATCGACCTGGTCCGTTCGCTCGACGTCCGGTAAGGGTTCCGGACACGATCCGAAAGGACCACCATGGCAGTGACCGCCATCTCGTCGGCACCCCCGGCCGCCGTCTCCGATGTGACCGGTCAGGTCGTCGGCATCCTCGGCGGGACCGGGCCGCAGGGCCGGGGGCTGGCGTACCGGCTCGCCCGCCTGGGGCAGCAGGTGATCATCTGATCGCGCTCCGCCGAACGGGCCGGACGGGCGGCGGCGGAACTCGGCCTGCTCCAGGGCCTCGGCGACGCCGAGACCGCCCGCGCCGGCGACCGACGTCTGAGAGATCCGGACAACAGCGGGATCCGCTCAGGGGGCGGGGTCGCCCCCGACGCCGGGCCTGCGGCAACTGCGCGACCCGTTCCGCCCGGAAGCCGTCACCTGGCCGTGGCATCCGGAACGAGGGGCTGATCCGGGCTGGGGGGCGATGGCCGGCGTCGCGGAAGCATCATGGCCGTGGTCACTGCGGTGGCCAGGACGAGCGCGGCGGCCGCGCAGAAGGCGTTGCGGGCGCCGGTGAGCGCGGCGGCGGCCGGGGTGGGGTCGCCGGGCGTGGCGGCATGGAGGAAAAGGCTGCCGAGCAGGGCGACGCCGAGCTGCTGTACCGCGTTGAGCAGGCCGGCGCCCGTGACTTGGCCCGACACCCTGAACTCGCCTACGTGGCGGCCGTCACCGGCCCCCACAATCTCACCGCTCATGCCCTGTGTCCCGACCCGGCGGCCCTGCACCGCTACCTCACCGAACGCCTGGGCACCCTGAAGGCCATCAGCACCCTGGAGACCGTGCCCGTGCTGCGCACGGTCAAGATGGCCGGACTGCTCCCGGCCACCGGCAAACCACCCAGGCGACGCCGCTAGCGGGTCTTCAAGTGCCGGTTCCGGCACAGATCTTGGGGAGCGGTCGGCAGGGACAGACGGTCAGCCTCCGGCGACCAGCTGCCCGTCGACCCTGCCCTCGTCGTCCGCGCTGGCCAGCAGGTCCACGATCACGGAGCGGTCGGTGTCGTTCCGCCAGACGACGGCCGCGCCGAACGACGGCAGTACACCGATGACGGTGCCGAGCACCTCCTGGGTCTGGCGGTTGACGGCCCGGAAGTCGCCCCGGGTCACCGTCCCCGATTCGCTGACCGAGACGGTCACCGTCTCGCCCGGCTGCGCCACGACCCTGTCGCAGAACTTGTAGGAGCCGGGCTGGACGCTACATGTGTACGGGGCCCTGTCGGCGGCAGGTGCCATCGCGCCCTGCCGAGTGCCGGCGGAGACCGCCGATGCCTCCGGGGCCGAGGCCGCTGAGGCCGCTGAGGCCGTCGAGGCCAGCGGCGCGGCCAGCGCCACGCAGGCGATGGCGCACACCCACCGGCCGCGCCGAACGGTGGAGTGGAACGGAGTTCTGCCCTGCCGGGCCGGACGGTGGTCGCGTCCGGGGTCGGCGCCGCCGGGGCCTGCTACGACGCCAGGGGCCACTGGTGCTGCATCGGTGGACGGCTTCATGTCTGAATCACCTCGCGCACACGCCTCGAGCCGTCGCCGTGGCGCCGTGGCACTCTCGTGGGCGGGCACAGCACAGCCCTGGGACATTGGGTGAGTCGAGCTGGTGCCGCCCGGGTCGTGCCCGCGCCTGCGTCGCGGCATCGCCGCCGCAGGCGGATTGTGAGCGGCCGGCGCGTCACCGACACCGCTCCGGCGGGCATCACGCACCTTCTGACGATTTTGGTGCCCGTGCATGGCACCCGCAACCGGAGCACTTCGGTCGCGCATGACGGGGTCCGGCCGCAGTGCAACAGGACCATGTCCGGCCGCGGAGCAGCGTGGGGGTCGGGCACGGTGGTGCGGTTTCCGGCCCGAGTGAGAACGGTCATCTGAGAACGGCCGTCTCGCAAGTCGCTGTTGGAGTTCGTTCGTTTCGCCGCCCTCATTGACCTCGAAACGAACATGACGCGACACTGTCAGGCATCGTCCCTCAACCGGCGTGTGCAGTCCGGACGCTGCTCGTCGTCTCACGTGCGAAGGCTTGCATCGCTGCGCACCGGTGCGGCGGAGGAAGGAAGAAACTCCTTGAGTGCCGTCCTCGAACCCCCGCGGACGCGTCTGCCACTCGTCGGCATGACGACGACGGTCTCCTCGACTGGGCCGCACTCACAGTCAGATCTCCTGACGGCGGGTTTCGACGCCGCTTCGTGAGACGTGCGCACACAGCACAGCCAGGGCTGAGATGGGACGCCTCGTCACCGAGTAAACGGAGTTGACATGCCAAGTGCGGCGAAGATGCGACGTTTCGGATCCATGCGGCGGCAGGTGAGCACGGCCGTGGCGCTGTCACTTGCCACCGCCATGGCACTGGCCGGCGGCGGCCCGGCCTCGGCCGGGCCCCTGTCTCCCGGGGATGCTTCCGACCAGCGCATTCCCACCGTCACATCCGGCGACGCCCGTTTCGAAGTCCTGTCGCCGACGCTGATCCGCACGGAGTACGCGGGCGACGGGAAGTTCACCGACGAGCCCACCTTCAACGCGATAGGCCGTACGGGTTTTGCCCGGACCGCCTACTCGACCCGCGTATCGGAGGGCTGGCTCACCATCAAGACCGCCGCCACCGAATTACGCTACAAGGTCGGATCCGGACCGTTCGATACGGACAACCTTTCCGTGCGTGAGACCGCGGGCGACAGCCCGGTCACCGCCACCCCCTGGCAGCGACTGACATGCTCGCTCGGCGCGCTGTGCGAGGCGGAGCGGCTCCAACTCGACGGCGTGTCCGTCGCCGAGGACCACAGCGGCCACACGGGCGCGGGCTTCGCGGCCGGCTTCGCGGGAACCGGCAGCTCGGCAAAGGCTGACATCGATGTCAGCAGCGCCGGGACGTACGACTTCGACATCCGTTACGCCAACTCCGTCGGCGGCGACGGAAAGAACGAGACCAGGACGCTCACCCTCACCGTGGACGGCGCCGCACCGCAGAAGGTGTCCCTGCCGACCACCGCGAACTGGGACACCTGGAAGCTCGTCACCGCGCAGATGACACTCAGCGCCGGTCACCACACCGTGGCGCTCACCCGGACCGCTGACGACTCCGGGAACGTCAACGTCGACAGCGTCGCCCTGGTCCGCTCCAAGGACCCGTATCCGTCCGTTTCCACCACCGCCATCACCGACTGTCTGCTCGGCACGAGTTGCGAGGCGGAAGCAGGGCGCATCTCCGGTGGCGCCGTGAGCGCCGACGACCATCAGGGCTTTGCCGGAAGCGGCTTCGTCGCCGAGCTGAACCAAGGTTCCGGCGTGACCACCCACCTGGTCGGGATCCCCGAACAGGGCACGTACACGCTGCGGATCCGTTACGCCAACGGTACGGGCGGCGACGGCCGGCACGAAGCCCGTACCGCGTCCCTCACCTCGGGTGGCACGACCGTCCCCCTGTCGCTCCCGGCGACGGACGACTGGAACGACTGGAAGACCGCAACGGCGCGCGTCACACTGAACGCGGGCCAGGACGATCTCCGCCTCGACTGCCCGGACACGGCGAGCTGCCACGTCAACCTGGACACCATCTCCCTGGCCCCGGCCGACGCCCCCGCCCCACAGCCGCATCTCGCACTCGGCGGCTACCGTCGCGGTCTGGACGGTGTGACCGGCAACGGCCCCGCTCCGGTCACCACACCCGGTCTCCTGAACAAGGACGGCTGGTACCTGCTGGACGACACCGTGTCGGCGCTGTACGACACGGCGACACAGCAGGTCACGCCCCGGCCCTCGCACGGCGGCAGCCCCTATCAGGACGGCTACGTCTTCGGCTTCGGGCACGACTACAAACAAGGGCTGAGCGACCTGGCGACGCTGACCGGCCCGTCCGCGCTGCTGCCGCAATGGGCCTACGGGGTCTGGTACTCGGAGTACATCGACCGCACGGCGGCCGACTACGAGAACACGATCCTGCCGGCCTTCAGATCCGAGGGCGTACCCCTGGACGTGCTGGTGACCGACACCGACTTCAAGGCCGTCAACGACTGGAGCGGTTGGGAGATCGACACCGCCAAGTTCCCCGATCCCAAGGGCTTCTTCGACTGGTCCGCCGAAGAGGGGCTGCACAACACGCTCAACGTGCACCCGAGCATCCTCGCCTCCGACCCCCAGTTCGCGCAGGCCCAGGCAACCGCCAAGGGCAAGCTGACGAAGGGAGGTTGTGCTTCGGCCGCTTCGGTCCAGGGCAACTGCTACACCTTCGACTTCGGCGACCCCGATCAGCTCAAGGCATATCTGGACCTCCACCGCACCATGGACGAGCAGGGCAACGACTTCTGGTGGCTCGACTGGTGCTGCGACCAGTCGCAGGCAGCGCTGGCAGGGGTCACACCGGACGCATGGATCAACCAACAGTACGCCACTCTCACCGGCCGCGACTCGGGCCGAGGCTTCGTCCTGTCCCGCGCCTACGGCTCACTCCAGGCCGGCGGCTACAGCGGTCAGCAAGGCCTGCCGACCGGACCGTGGGCCGACAAGCGCAGCACCGTCCACTTCACCGGTGACACCTCCTCGACCTGGGGCGCCCTGAAGCTGGAAGTCGGCTACACCCCGGGCGAGTCCGCCGCCACCGGACTGGCCGCCATCACCCACGACATCGGCGGCCACAACGACACCACGGGGCTCAAGGGCTCGGAGACCTACACCGACGCCGGCGGCACGCACAGCACGCACAAGCTGCCGGACGACCTGTACGCCCGCTGGGTCCAGTTCGGCACCTTCCAGCCGATCGACCGTCTGCACAGCAACCACAGCGACCGGCTGCCCTGGCAGTACGGCCCGCAGGCGCGGCAATCCGCGGACAAGTTTCTCAACCTCCGGGAAAACCTGGTCCCTTACACCTACTCGCTGGCCGAGGAAGCCAACCGGACGGGCACCCCCATCGTTCGTCCCACCTACCTGGAGTACCCGGACGAGGCGCAGGCGTACGCCACCGCCGACAGCGAGTACTTCTACGGCTCCGACATCCTGGTCGCCCCGGTCACGACTGCGGGGACGACCGCAACCACCTCGGTGTGGTTCCCGCCCGGCCAGTGGACCGACTACTTCACCGGAAAGACCTACCAGGGCGGCACCACACAGGCGATCACGACCGACCTGAACTCCATGCCCGTGTTCATGAGGGCCGGCGGAATCGTTCCGACCCGCACTCATGACGTCACCAGCAACGACCGAGCCCCGCTGACCGAGTTGACACTGACCGTCGCCCCGGGCGCGTCGGGCAGCTACACCCTCTACGAGGACGACGGCTCCGCCGCCGCCGCGCGCCACCGGGGCCACAGCGCCACCACAGCCATCCGATACGCCGAGCACCGTGGCCGCCACACCGTCTCCATCAGCGCGGCGAAAGGCTCCTTCCGCGGCCAGGTACGGAACCGGCAGTGGACCCTGTCGATACTCGGCACGACCCACATGCCGGCCGAGGTCACCACGGGCAAGGGACGACTCGCCCCGAGCCAGTACCACTGGAACGCCGACACGCAAGTCCTGACGCTCACCTTGCCCCGACGCCCCGTGCACACCCCGATCACCATCACCTACTAGGAGTCATCCCAGCAAGCACGTCACCAGGGCACCTCTCCCTCGTCGTCGAAGAAGCGGCCCGTCGGCCCGTCGGCCGGCGCGGTCGCCAGCCGGATCGCGGCGACTGCGCCCTGCTGGGGGGTGCGCACCCCCCGGAAGCCGTTGAGGTCGGTCGCCGTGAAGCCGGGGCAGACGGCGTTGATCAGGATGTGGGTGTCGGCCAGTTCCTTGGCGTACTGCACGGTGACGGCGTTGAGGAACGTCTTCGACGGGGCGTAGGCGATGGAGATGGGGCCCGTCTCACGGCCGGGCGTGGTCTGGAGGGTGAGGGAGCCGACGCTGCTGGAGACGTTCACGATCCGCGGCGCCGGCGAGCGGCGCAGCAGGGGGAGCAGGGCGTTGGTGACGCGGATGACGCCGATCACGTTGGTCTCCACGGCCGCCCGTACCCGGTTCACGTCGACCGTGGTGGGCTCCTGCGGTCCGCCGCCGGTGATCGCCGCATTGTTGACGAGCGCGTCGAGCCGCCCGACTCGCTCCTCCATCAGCCGGGCCGCCGCTGTCACGCCGGCGTCGTCGGTCACATCCAGCGGCACGCCGAACGCGTCGGCTCCGGCCGCGCGCAGTTTGTCCACAGCGGCCTCGCGCCGCTCCTCGTTCCGCGCGCCGATTCCGACGGACCAGCCGAGGGCGCCGAGCCCGGCGGCGATCTCGTACCCGATGCCCTTGTTGGCCCCGGTCACCAGCGCGACCTTGTGGTGGTTCACGGTGTTCGTCTCACTCATGACACCGATACTTCTCCCCCACCGGGCAGGGAGTCCAAGACCGACTGGGTGTACGGCGATACCGCCCGGGTATCGCTCCTGGCCGTCCCGGTTAGGGCCTGTCCGGCGGATCAAGTCGCAGGAAAGCTGCGGTGCCGTATTAGCCGAGGTGAGCGGGGTCTGGTGCGTGCAGCTGCAAGGCGGAGGAAGGAGTCGACGCGGTGGGGGCACCTCCCGGCCGAAGGCTGGGGGACGTCGGCGAGGGACGACAACGCCGCAGGTGTGCGTGCCAGACCCCGCGTCTGCGGCGTGATCCGCCGGACAGGCCCTAGTACTGCAACGGTGCTTGTTCTGATTGCTGGGCATTTTTCAGGGGCTGTGTCCGCGTCGTTTGTAGTGGCTGATGCGGGCCTGGTGCTGCCGG
>NZ_JBEOWS010000061.1:0-34344 GCF_040296125.1 Streptomyces sp. NPDC002265
CGGACCTTGGCCCGGGCGGGTCCGGGCGGACCGCTGCCCGGGCGGGTCCGCGCGGGTTCGCCGCTCGGGCGGACCGTGCGGGCTCCCATGTCCCGGCGGGACCGTGCGGGCCGCCCTCGCTGGTGCCGGGGCGGGTTCGCGCCGGTCGCCCTTTCCGGTGCCGGTGCCGGTGCCGTTGCCGGACCGGTCGGACGCGACCGGTGGTGTGAGTGCCGTTCCCAATTTCTGGAACACGTTCTACGGTGTGCGCCGTCAGGACCGGCCGAGGGGAACCTGGAGGCGCCGTGCACCTCGATCACACGCCCGATCAGCAGCGGCTGCGCACCGAACTGCGCGCCTACTTCGCCGGGCTGATGCCGGCCGACGCCTCCGCCCGCCATGCCGAGCCCGCCGCCCAGAAGCGGTTCTACCGGGAGACGGTCCGGCGGCTCGGGGCGGACGGCTGGCTCGGGGTGGGCTGGCCGAAGGAGTACGGCGGACGCGGCCTGTCGGCGATGGAGCAGTTCATCTTCTTCGACGAGGCGGCCCAGGCGGGCGTGCCGCTGCCGCTGATGGCCCTCAACACCGTCGGCCCGACCCTGATGCGGTTCGGCACGCAGGAACAGAAGGCGTACTTCCTGCCGCGCATCCTCTCCGGCGAGATCGACTTCGCCATCGGCTACAGCGAGCCCGGCGCGGGCACCGACCTCGCCGCGCTGCGCACCCGCGCGGTACGGGACGGCGACACCTACGTCGTCGACGGGCAGAAGATCTGGACCACCAACGGGGACACGGCCGACTGGGTGTGGCTCGCCACGCGCACCGACCCGGCCGCCCCGCCCCACCAGGGCATCACCATGCTGCTGGTGCCGACCACGGACCCCGGCTACTCCTGCACCCTCATCAACACCCTCGCCGGACACGACACCACGGCCAGCTACTACGAGAACGTCCGCGTCCCCGTCTCGCGCCGCGTCGGCGCCGAGAACCAGGGCTGGCGGCTGATCACCAACCAGCTCAACCACGAGCGGGTGACCCTCGCCGCGCACGGCACCATGGCCATCCGCGCCCTGTACGACGTGCAGCGCTGGGCGCGGGAGACCAAGCTCGCCGACGGCCGGCGGGTGGTCGACCTGCCCTGGGTGCGCCGCCGGCTCGCGCAGGTCCACACCCGGCTCGACGCCCTCAAGCTCATGAACTGGCGAATGGTGAGCGCCGTCGAGGACGGCACCCTGACCCCCCAGGAGGCCTCCGCAGTCAAGGTGTACGGCTCCGAGGCCCGGCGCGACGCCTACGCCTGGCTGCTGGAGATCGTCGGAGCCCCGGGCGCGCTCCAGGAGGGCTCCGCGGGCGCGGTCCTGCGCGGCGAGCTGGAGCGCGGCTACCGCTCGGCGGTGATCTTCACCTTCGGCGGCGGCAACAACGAGATCCAGCGGGAGATCATCGCGTGGATCGGCCTGGGGATGCCCCGGGTGCGCAGGTAGCCGCGGGGCGGGACGGGGCGGCCGGGTCCGGGAGCGGGGGCCGGCGCCCGCAGGCGGGCTGGTGTCCGGCGGCACCGGGGGCGACACTGCGGGCATGGCGTCCCGAAGCACACCCGACCCCGGGCTCTTCGGCCCCGCGTCCGTGACCTGGCAGCTGCACGGCGACCCCATGATGTGGGTCGCCGGCGTCCGCGCCCTCTACCTCCAGGCGCTGCATCCGCGCGCGGTGCGCGGGGTCATGCAGAACTCCGACTTCCGCCAGGACGCCTGGGGCCGGCTGATGCGTACCGCCGACTTCGTCGGCACCACGACGTACGGCACCACCGAGGCCGCCGAGAAGGCCGGCGCCCGGGTCCGGAAGATCCACGCCAGGCTGACGGCGACCGACCCGGGGACCGGCGAACGGTACGGGGTCGACGAGCCCGCGCTGCTGCTGTGGATCCACTGCGCCGAGATCGACTCCTATCTGCACGTCCTGCGCCGCTCCGGCTTCCCGCTCACCGACGCCCAGGCCGACCGCTACATCGGCGAACACCGCGCCGGCGCCCGCCTGGTGGGCCTGGACCCCGACGCCGTACCCGGCGACCGGGCCGAACTGGCCGCCTACTTCGCGCGGGTGCGTCCCGAACTCGCCGCCGGACCCGAGGCGCACACCGTGGACGACTTCCTGCTGCGCCCGCCGACGCACCCCCTCCTCGTCCCGGCGCGCGAGGTGCTGTGGCGGCGCGTGGCGGAGCTGGCCTACGCCTCCCTGCCGCCGTACGCCCACGCGCTGTACGGCAGACCGGCCCCGCGGCCCGCCACCGTCACCCGCCGGTTGCGTGCCACCGGCACCCTCCTGCGCTGTGTTCCCGCACGTCTGCGCTGGCAACTCCCGCCCAAACACGTCCTGCGGGCCATGGCCCGCCTCGGCCCCGGTGCCCGTCCGGCACCGTACAAAGTCGGACGATAGGCCGCCATACTGGACGAGCCAGGGGAGGGCGGGGCGAACGGGGGCGACCGTACGCGATGGCGGAGACCAGGCTGATCCAGGGCCGGTACCGATTGCTCGACATGATCGGGCGCGGCGGCATGGGCGAGGTGTGGCGTGCGCGGGACGAGTCGCTCGACCGGCACGTCGCCGTGAAGTGGCTCAAGCCGCGCGGTCCGGCACACGACGCGAGCTTCACCCGGGTGCTGCGCGAGCGGTTCCGGCGCGAGGCCCGGGTGGCCGCGGGCCTCCAGCACCGCGGGGTGACCGTCGTCCACGACTTCGGCGAGTGGGACGGCGTCCTCTTCCTCGTCATGGAGCTCCTGGACGGCCGCGACCTGGGCCGGCTGCTGGAGGACGACGGGCACCGGCCGCTGCCCGTCGCGGACGTCGTCGAGATCGCCGACCAGGTCGCGGCCGCGCTCGCCTACACCCACCGCCAGGGCATCGTGCACCGCGACCTGAAGCCGGCCAACATCGTCCGGCTGACCGACGGCACCGTGAAGATATGCGACTTCGGCATCGCGCGCCTGGGCCACGACATCGGCTTCACCTCCCGGCTGACCGGAACCGGCATCGCCATGGGCACCCCGCACTACATGTCGCCCGAGCAGATCGGCGGCAGCGAGGTCGACCAGCGCAGCGACCTGTACTCGCTCGGCTGCGTGCTGTACGAGATCGCCACCGGGGCGCCGCCGTTCGACCACGACGACGCCTGGGCGGTCCTCATCGGCCACCGCGACACCCCACCCCGCCCGCCGCGCGAGCACCGCGCCGAACTGCCCGGGTACCTGGAGCGGATCGTCCTCGACCTGCTCGCCAAGGAACCCGGGCAGCGCCCCGATGACGCCCTCGAGGTGGCCCGCCGGATCGCCGCGGGCCGCGCCCCTGCGGTGTACGTGCCGACCGTGGTGACCCCCCGTCCGCAGCCGCAGCCGCAGCCGCGGCCGTACGAGCCGGCCGCCCGCGAACCGCGCCTGCCGTCCTGGACCCGGGGCATGACCACCGGCCACAAGGCGACCGCGGCCGGGCTGCGTCCCGCACTCCCCGACGCCGGGGCCGCGCTCACCGGCGAGTGGATCGCGCGCCCGGTCACCGGCCGGCCCGCGCTGCCGCCCCGGCCCGACGCGCTGCCCGCCGCGGGCCGCGAGACCCTCACCGCCCTCGCCGGGCGGCACAGCACGGGGCTCGGGCTGGGCCGCCTCGGCCGCTGGAGCGAGGCCGGCGAGGTGCACCGCGCGGTCGCCGACGAACGCGAACGCATCCTCGGCCCCGACCACCCCGACACCCTCGCCAGCCGCTACGAACTCGCCTTCACCCTCAGCCGCACCGGCCGCGCCGCCGACGCGCTGCGCGTGTACAAGCAGGTCGCCGCGGCCCGCACCCGGGCGCTGGGCGCCGACCATCCCGACTCGCTCGCCGTGCGCCAGGAGATGGCCTACGTCCTCGGACAGCTGGGCCGTCACTTCGACGCGCACCAGGTCTACCGCGCGGTGCTCGCCGCCCGCGAACAGACCATGGGCCCGGACCACCCCGACACCCTGCGCTGCCGTCACAACCTCGCCTTCAACCTCAGCCGGCTCGGCCGTCCGCAGGACTCGTACCGCATGGCCCACGAGGTCGCCGCCGCCCGCGCCCGGGTGCTCGGCCCCGACCACCCGGACACCCTGGTGACCCGTTACGAGGTCGCCTACGCGCTCGGCCAGCTCGGCCGCTGGCCGGAGGCGCTCCAGCAGTACCGCGAGATCGCCGAGGCCCGCGCCCGCACCCTCGGCCCCGACCACGCCGACACCCTCGCCGCCCGCCACGAGATCGGCATCAGCCTCGGCCGGCTGGGCCGCAGCGCGGAGGCGCTCGTCCTCTACCGCGACCTCGCCGGGGACCGCACCCGGGTGCACGGCCCCGCGCACGCCGAGACCCTGCGTGCCCGTCACGGCCTGGGCGTCAACCTGGGCCGCCTCGGCCGCTGGGAGGAGGCCCTCGCCGAGGCCCGGGACGTGTGCGCGATCCGTGAGCGCGCGCTGGGCCCGGACCACCCCGACACCCTGGTCAGCCGGCGCGAGGTCGCCGTGAGTCTGGGCTGGCTCGGCCGCTGGCCGGACGCGCTGGCCGAGTACCGGCAGGTGGCGTCGGCCCGCGAGCGCGTCCTCGGCGCGGACCACGCCGACACTCTCGCCAGCCGCAACGACGAGGCCCACTGCCTGGAGCAGCTCGGACGCTCCGCGGAGGCGGTCGAGCTGTACCGGAGGGTGGCGGTCCTGCGTCAGCAACAGGCGGCGCAGGGCCGCTGACCCCGGCGTCCGCCCTCTGGCCGACCCGGATCACCTCGTGTTACCTGGGATCATGGCTGCTCTCGAGGGACAACACGGCGGACGACACAACGGACAACACGGCGGACGGCGCGGTTACGACGCGGTGATCGTCGGCGGAGGACACAACGGCCTGGTCGCCGCGGCCTATCTGGCCCGGGCCGGCCGGTCCGTACTGGTGCTGGAGCGACTGGAGCGCACCGGCGGCGCGGCCGTCTCCACCCGCCCGTTCACCGGCGTCGACGCCCGGCTCTCGCGCTACTCCTACCTGGTCAGCCTGTTGCCGAAGAAGATCGTGCGCGATCTGGGCCTGGACTTCCGGGTGCGCGGGCGGACCATCTCCTCGTACACCCCCGTCGAACGCGACGGACGGCCCACCGGGCTGCTCGTCGGCGGCGGCGAACGGCGCAACCGCGACGCCTTCGCCCGGCTGACCGGCGGCCCGCGCGAGTACGAGGCCTGGCAGCGCTTCTACGCCATGACGGGCCGCGTCGCCGAGCGGGTCTTCCCGACCCTGACCGGCCCGCTGCCCACCCGCGAGGAACTGCGCCGCCGGGTCGACGACGAGGACGCCTGGCGGATGCTGTTCGAGGAACCCATCGGGGTCGCCGTCGAGAAGCACTTCGCCGACGACCTGGTCCGCGGGGTCGTCCTGACCGACGCGCTCATCGGCACCTTCGCCGACGCCCACGACCCCTCGCTGAAGCAGAACCGCTGCTTCCTCTACCACGTGATCGGCGGCGGCACCGGAGCCTGGGACGTACCCGTCGGCGGCATGGGCGCCCTGACCGACGCGCTGGCCGCGGCCGCCCGCCAGGCCGGTGCCGTCCTCGCGACCGGGCACGAGGCGCTGCGGATCGCCACGGACGGGCGGACGGCCGAGGTCACCTACCGCACGGCGGACGGCGAGGGGGTCGCCGAGGCCCGGCACGTCCTGGTCAACGCCTCCCCGCAGGCTCTCGCGGCGCTGACCGGCGACACCCCGCCGGACCCCGCCGAGGGTGCACAGCTGAAGGTGAACATGCTGCTCAAGCGGCTGCCGAGGCTGCGGGACAGGTCCGTCGACCCGCGCGAGGCGTTCGCCGGCACCTTCCACATTGCCGAGGGCTACGAGCAACTGGCCACCGCGCACGCCCAGGCCGCCGCGGGCGAACTGCCCACCGCCCCGCCCTCCGAGATCTACTGCCACTCCCTCACCGACCCGACGATCCTCGGTCCGGACCTGGTCCGGCAGGGCTACCAGACCCTCACCCTGTTCGGCCTGCACACCCCGGCCCGCCTGTTCGAACAGGACAACGACGCCGTACGCGCGGAGCTGCTGCGGTCGACCCTGGCCCAGCTCGACGCGCACCTCGACGAGCCGCTCGCCGACTGTCTCGCCGTCGACGCCGACGGACGCCCGTGCCTGGAGGCGAAGACCCCGCTGGACCTGGAGCGCGACCTGCGGCTGCCCGGGGGCAACATCTTCCACCGCGACCTGTCCTGGCCGTACGCCGACGAGGGCACCGGCCGCTGGGGCGTGGCGACCCGGCACGCCAACGTGCTGCTCTGCGGGGCCGGCGCGGTGCGCGGCGGCGGGGTGAGCGGGGTGCCCGGGCACAACGCGGCGATGGCCGTGCTGGAGGAGGGGGCCGATTGACCGGCTCCTGACACCCCGTCATCCAGGGTCGGCGGATGGACATGACAGCCGTACGACTCGAAGCGGCCGGCACCGCGACCGCCCCCGCGCTCCTGCTGCGCCCCTGGACCCCGGCCGACGTGCCCGCCCTGGTCGAGACGTACCGGGACGCCGTGCTGCGCCGCTGGACCAGTGGCGCGGTGCACGACGAGGAGAGCGCGGCGGCCTGGGTACGGGCGCAGCGACGGGGCTGGGCGGCGGGGGAGCGCTTCGCCTTCGCCGTCCTGGAGGCCCCGCAGGACGGCGAAGGCGGGCGGCCGGCGGGTCACGTCGTCCTCAAGAGGCCCGTCGCCGCGGCGCCCACGGCCGAGGTCGGTTACTGGACCGCGGCGCACGCCCGCGGCCGGGGCGTGGCACCGCGGGCCCTGGGCGCGCTGGCCGGCTGGGCCTTCACCGCCTTCGCCGCCGACGGTCCGACCCGGCTGGAACTCGTCCACCAGGAGGACAACACCGCGTCCTGCCGCGTCGCGCAGAAGGCCGGGTTCGCCTTCACAGCCCTGTTGCCCGCGGCCCCGCCCGCCCACCCCCGCGACGGCCATCTGCACACCGCCGTCCGCGGGGCCCCGCAGGAAATCTGACGGAGCATCAGAAAAGGTCTTCCGTCGGCAGGACGGCTGCGGCATCCTGCGCCCATGCAGACGGAGCTGAGCAGGAAACTGGGAGTCGAGCACGCCGTCTTCGGCTTCACGCCGTTCCCCGCCGTCGCCGCGGCCATCAGCAGGGCCGGCGGCTTCGGGGTGCTCGGCGCGGTCCGGTACACCGCCCCGGACGACCTCAAGCGCGACCTCGACTGGATCGAGGCGCACATCGGCGGACGGCCCTACGGCCTGGACGTCGTCATGCCCGCGAAGAAGGTCGAGGGCGTGAGCGAGGCCGACGTCGAGGCGATGATCCCCGAGGGGCACCGCCGGTTCGTCGCGGACACCCTCGCCAAGTACGGCGTGCCCGAGCTGGCCCCGGGCGAGCCGTCCGGCTGGCGGATCACCGGCTGGATGGAACAGGTCGCCCGCACCCAGCTCGACGTCGCCTTCGACTACCCGATCCGGCTGCTCGCCAACGCCCTGGGCTCACCGCCCGCCGACGTCGTGGCCCGCGCCCACGACCGGGACGTGCTCGTCGCCGCGCTCGCCGGCAGCGCCCGGCACGCCCGCAAGCACCAGGAGGCCGGCATCGACATCGTCGTCGCGCAGGGGTACGAGGCCGGCGGCCACACCGGGGAGATCGCCACCATGGTGCTCACCCCCGAGGTCGTCGAGGCCGTCGCCCCGCTGCCCGTGCTGGCCGCCGGCGGCATCGGCAGCGGCGAGCAGGCCGCCGCCGCGTTCGCGCTCGGCGCACAGGGGGTGTGGCTGGGATCCCTGTGGCTCACCACCACCGAGGCCGACCTCACCTCGCCCGCCCTGACCCGCAAACTGCTGGCCGCGGGCTCCGGCGACACCGTCCGCTCCCGCGCCCTGACCGGGAAACCGGCCCGCCAGCTGCGTACCGAATGGACCGACGCCTGGGAGGCCCCGGACGGGCCCGGCACCCTCCCCATGCCCCTGCAGGGGCTGCTCGTCGCCGAGGCCGTCTCCCGTATCCAGAAGTACGAGATCGACCCGCTGCTCGGCACGCCCGTCGGCCAGATCGTCGGCCGCATGAACAGCGAACGCGCAGTCCAGGACGTCTTCGACGACCTCACCCGCGGCTTCGAACGGGCCGTGGACCGGGTCAGCCGCATCGCCGGAAGGAGCGGCCGGTCGTGAGCACACCTCCCGTAGGATTCTGGGCCCAGGCCACCGCCGACCCCGACCGTACCGTCCTCGTCGCCCCCGACGGCGAACAGTGGACCGCCGGGCGCCTGCACGCCGCCGCCAACCGGCTCGTGCACGGTCTGCGCGCGGCCGGACTCGAACGTGGCGACTCCTTCGCGGTCGTCCTGCCCAATTCCGCCGAGTTCTTCGCGGCCTACCTGGCCGCCTCCCAGGCCGGGTTCTACCTCGTCCCGGTCAACCACCACTTCGTCGCACCCGAGATCGCCTGGATCGTCGCCGACTCCGGCGCCAAGGTCCTCATCACCCACGAACGGTTCGCCGGGCCCGTCCGGCAGGCCGCCGACGAGGCCGGGCTGCCGGCCGAGGGCCGGTACGCCGTCGGCACGGTCGAGGGCTTCCGCCCGTACGCCGAACTCCTCGACGGACAGCCGGAGTCGGCGCCCGCGGACCGTACCCTCGGCTGGGTCATGAACTACACCTCGGGCACCACGGGACGCCCCCGCGGGATCCGGCGCCCGCTGCCCGGCAAGCTCCCCGAGGAGTCCTACCTCGGCGGTTTCCTCGGCATCTTCGGTATCCGGCCGTACGACGACAACGTCCACCTCGTCTGCTCCCCGCTCTACCACACGGCCGTCCTGCAGTTCGCGGGCGCCTCGCTGCACATCGGCCACCGGCTGGTGCTGATGGACAAGTGGACGCCCGAGGAGATGCTCCGCCTCATCGACACCCACCGGTGCACCCACACCCACATGGTGCCGACCCAGTTCCACCGGCTGCTCGCCCTGCCCGAGCAGGTCAGAAGGTCGTACGACGTCACCGCCATGCGGCACGCCATCCACGGCGCCGCGCCCTGCCCCGACCACGTCAAGCGCGCGATGATCGACTGGTGGGGGCACGCGGTGGAGGAGTACTACGCGGCCAGCGAGGGCGGCGGCGCCTTCGCCACCGCCGAGGACTGGCTGAAGAAGCCCGGGACGGTCGGCAAGGCCTGGCCGATCAGCGAACTCGCGGTCTTCGACGACGACGGCAACCGGCTGCCTCCCGGCGAACTCGGCACCGTCTACCTGAAGATGAACACCGGCGGCTTCGCGTACCACAAGGACGAGGCCAAGACGCGCAAGAACCGCATCGGCGACTTCTTCACCGTCGGCGACCTCGGCTACCTCGACGAGGACGGCTATCTCTTCCTCCGCGACCGCAAGATCGACATGATCATCTCGGGCGGGGTCAACATCTACCCGGCCGAGATCGAGTCCGCCCTTCTCGCGCACCCCGCCGTCGCCGACGCCGCCGCCTTCGGCATCCCGCACGACGACTGGGGCGAGGAGGTCAAGGCCGTCGTCGAACCGGCCCCGGGCCACGAGGCCGGCCCGGACCTCGCCGCCGCGCTCCTCGGCCACTGCGCCGGGCGGCTCGCCGGCTACAAGTGCCCGAAGAGCGTCGACTTCGTCGCCGAGATGCCGCGCGACCCCAACGGCAAGCTCTACAAGCGGCGGCTGCGCGACCCGTACTGGGAGGGGCACGCGAAGAAGATGTGACGCGCGGCGGGTCCCGGGACGCGTGGCCGGGACCCCGCCCGGACCGGGTGCTTGACCCCGCCCGGGCCGGGCGCTTGACCTCGCACTTCCGCGGGACCGAGGATCAGGTCCCATGACGCCTGGACACGGGAGCACGGTTGACGGGGTGGTGCGGCGCAGCGCCCGCCGCACCCCGGCGCGCGTCGCGGTGGACTACCGCGACCGCACCTGGACCTACGAGGAACTCGACACGGCCGTCTCCCGCGCGGCGAGCGTGCTGCTCGACCAGGGCCTCGCCCCGGGCGACCGGGTCGGCGCCTACGGCCACAACTCCGACGCCTACCTGATCGCCTTCCTCGCCTGCGCCCGCGCGGGCCTGGTGCACGTACCGGTCAACCAGAACCTGACCGGCGACGATCTCGCCTACATCGTCGGCCAGTCGGGCAGCGCGCTGGTCCTCACGGACCCCGACCTGGCCGACCGCCTGCCCGCGGACGTGCGCACGCTGGCGCTGCGCGACACCGACGACTCCCTGCTGGCCCGGCTGGCCACGGCGGCGCCGTACGACGGCCCCGAGCCGCGCGGCGAGGACCTGGTGCAGCTGCTCTACACCTCGGGGACGACGGCCCTGCCCAAGGGCGCGATGATGACCCACCGGGCGCTGGTCCACGAGTACTTGAGCGCGATCACCGCCCTCGACCTGAGCGCGGGCGACCGCCCAGTGCACTCCCTGCCGCTCTACCACTCGGCGCAGATGCACGTGTTCCTGCTGCCCTACCTGGCGGTCGGCGCGACGAACGTCATCCTCGACGCACCCGACGGCGACGCGCTGTTCGACCTGATCGAGGCGGGCCGCGTGGACAGTCTGTTCGCGCCGCCGACGGTGTGGATCGGACTGGCGGGCCGCCCCGACTTCGCCACCCGCGACCTCGGCGGACTGCGCAAGGCCTACTACGGGGCATCCATCATGCCCGTCCCCGTCCTGGAGCGGCTGCGCGAGCGGCTGCCGAAGCTCGGCTTCTACAACTGCTTCGGCCAGAGCGAGATCGGCCCCCTGGCCACCGTCCTCGCCCCGGACGAGCACAAGGGCCGGATGGACTCCTGCGGCCGTACGGTCCTCTTCGTGGACGCCCGGGTCGTCGACGAGGACGGCAAGGACGTGCCCGACGGCACGCCCGGCGAGATCGTCTACTGCTCCCCGCAGCTGTGCGAGGGATACTGGGACAAGCCCGAGGAGACCGCCGAGGCCTTCCGCGACGGCTGGTTCCACTCCGGCGACCTCGCGGTGCGCGACGCCCACGGCTTCTTCACGGTCGTCGACCGGGTCAAGGACGTCATCAACTCCGGTGGCGTCCTGGTCGCCTCACGCCAGGTCGAGGACGCCCTCTACACCCACGACGCCGTCGCCGAGGTCGCCGTCGTCGGCCTGCCCGACGAACGCTGGATCGAGGCGGTCACCGCGATCGTGGTGCCGCGCGGCGAGGCCACCGAGGCCGAACTCATCGCCCACGCCCGCGAGCAGCTCACCCCCTTCAAGGCCCCGAAGCGAGTGCTGTTCGTCGAGACCCTGCCGCGCAACGCCAGCGGAAAGATCCTCAAGCGCGAGCTGCGGGACCGGTTCAGCGACCGGCCCTGAGCCGCGGGGCGGCCGGCCGGGGACCGCGCTCCCGAGTCGAGGTGTCGGGGTCCACGCCCCGCTCCCGCAGCCGCGCGCGGACCCGCTCCCACCGGTCGGCGGGCAACTGCCAGCCGATCACCGATCCGGTGTCACTCGCGGAGAAGGAGACTCCTGATCCCCTCGGGCCCCAGATCTCCGCGGAGATGGTGTGCGGCACGAGGGTGATGAACCACGCGCGCTGCCGCTCGTCCGCAAGGTCCAGGACGACGGCGGTCTCCCCTTCCCGAGCCCCCGTCGCAACGGTGACGGCGGTGAGGGCGGCCCGGGCGTCCGAAGGCCAGGGGAGGTCGGAAATGAGGTCGATGTCCGTCGAAGCCGCGTCGGGTGCCACCTCCCGGATCACCTCTTCCACCACTGCCCGCGCTGTCCCGGGGCCGGTGCCCTCGGTGAGGAAGAGGTCGAGCGGGCGCGGCTCGCGGTCACCGCGGCTTCGGCTTCGGAAAGGCCGCGCGAACTCGCGGAGTACGGAGGTGAGTGGGCGTTCGGCAGTCATCGGGCTCGGCATCGCTTCCGTCGAGGTTCTGCGCGGATCGTCTCATCGGTTGCGGCCGCAGGCCGCGCGATTTGTTCGCCTGGGGCTCACGCTTGGGCCGCGACGCGGACGGTGCTTCCGCCCCGGTGGGCGACAGGCCGAGCGCGGAGCCCGGACACGGAGCTGCCCTGCCTCCGGGGAGTACCGCGACCCCTCGCGCGGTCCGGTCAGGATGGCTGGACCTGGTCGAAGAGGGCGAGGGCTTCGGCGGGGTCCTGGCTCACGAGGCGTTCCAGACCGGCGGTCGTCATCTCCGCCCACCTGCCGGCCCGTGCCCACATCCGTTCCTCGAAGGCGCGGACGGCCGTGTCCAGATCTCCAGGACCGGTGGTGATGGCCTCGGCGAGTTCGGCGCCCTCCAGCATCGCGAGGTTCGCGCCCGCCCCCAAGGGAGGCATCAGGTGGGCGGCGTCGCCCAGGAGCGTCACCCCGGGGACGTGGGTCCAGGTGTGGGACACGGGCAGGACGTGGATGGGGCGGTGGACGAAGGCGGCGCCGCGGCGGAGGAGGTCCAGCACGGGCGCGGCCCAGCCTTCGAACAGGGCCAGCAGGCCGGCTCGCACGGCCTCGTCGTCGGCCGGGTCCAGGTTCGTGCACCAGTCCAGCGGAGCGCGGAACTTGGCGTACACCTTGACGTGGCCGCCGCTGTTGCGCTGGGCGACGAGGGAGCGGTTCACGCCGTACACCGCCACGGAACCGTCGCCGATCAATCGGGCGAGGCCGGGGTGGCGGGTGTCGACGTCGTCCAGGGAGGTCTCGACCGAGGTGACGCCGGTGTAGTGCGGCGTCACCGGCGAGACCGCCGGGCGGATCCGGGACCAGGCGCCGTCCGCGCCGACCACGAGGTCGAACGTCTCCTGTCGCCCGTCCGCGAAATGGACAAGTGCGCCGTCCCGGGTCCCCGGCACCACCTGCGTCACGCCCTGCCCCCACCGGACGTCGAGAGGGCCGAGCAGCAGGTCACGCAGTTGCCCGCGGTCGATCTCGGGATTGGCCCGGTCATCCGGACGGGGGCGCCAGTCGCGCAGGACGGTTCCGTCCGTGTCCAGGATGCGCATGGCCTGCCCCTCGGGACGGGACAGCGCCTCGAACTCGGCCAGCAGTCCCGCCTTGTCCAGTGCGAGCTGGCCCAGCCCTTTGTGCAGGTCCAGCGTGCCTCCCGGGGGGCGGGCATCGGGGGCGGGATCGCGTTCGAGGATGGTGACGGGGTAGTCGTGGCGGTGCAGGACCCGGGCGAAGGCAAGGCCGCCAGGGCCGCCTCCGACTACGGCGATACGATGTCTCATGTCGATACACCGTATTGCTCCAATGCACTGCATCGCAACAGTACGATGTGCCCATGACTGTGTGGGACCGGCCGGAGCCGCCGACTCGCCCCGTGCCGCTCGACCGGGAGCGGATCGTGGCCGCCGCCGTCGCGCTGGCCGACGAGGGCGGCCTGGAGGCGGTGTCGTTGCGCAAGGTCGCTGCCCGGCTGAACGCCGGTCCGATGCGGCTGTACGGCTACATCGCCACCAAGGAGGAGCTGTTCGACCTCCTGGTGGACGAGGTCCAGGCCGAGATCCTCCCCGAGGAGCCGCCGGGTGACTGGCGGGAGGCGCTGCGCGTCCTCGCCCACCGCACCAGGCAGGCCGCTCTCCGTCACGAATGGCTGGCCGACCTGCTCGGCCGCCGCCCGGCTCTGGGCCCGAACGGCCTCGCCGTGGCCGAGGCCGCACTCGCCGCCCTCGACGGCCTCGCCGACATCGACACCAAGATGCGAGCCGTTGAGACTGTCAGCGCCTACTACATCGGCGCGATCAGGCGCGAGATCACGAACCTGCGGGCCGAGCGCGCCACGGGCCTGTCGAAGCACGACTTCCAGCGCGCCTCCGGGCCGCATCTGACGAGAATGCTGGCCACGGGCCGCTTCCCGGCACTGGCCAAAGCGGTATACGACGGCACGGACGTGGACGCCGAGACATCCTTCGCGACCGGCCTGGACTGGGTCCTCGATGCCGTGGCCACCAAACTCACCCTGCCGCCCGCGTGAGGCTCGGTACTTGCGGTATGCGGCCGCAGACTCTCCCCATGACGGATCAGAACACCGGGCAACTCATCGAAAGCTTCGTCGGGGCGCTCCGGCCACTCGTGCCGCTGGTCTCGGTGCGGGCCCACGGGGCACTCGCCGGCGGCGATCACCGGCCGGGCCGCAGCGACCTCGACCTGATCGCGGTTGTGGACCGGCCCTGTACGGAAGCGGAGAGACAGCAACTCGGCGAGGTGCACCGGAACCTCGCCCGTGCCATCCCCTCGCGTCGGAGCTGCATTGCGGCTGTCCCGTGGTCACCCGCCGGGCAGAACTGACACTCGCCTTCCTCGGATCCGCGATCGGGCAGGTCGTCGGCGCGTCGGGTCCACCCGGGGCACGGGCCGGGAACTCCGTTGCGCCCGGCCGCCGGGCAGGGCGAGGATCCCGGCCATGCCGACCTTCGCCGCGCCCGACGGGACCGAACTCGCCTACCACGTGAAGGGCGAGGGCGAGGGCGAGCCGCTCGTCGTACTGCCGGGCGGGCCGATGCGGGCGTCCGTGTATCTCGGCGACCTCGGCGGGCTGGCCGCGCACCGTCGCCTGGTCCTGCTCGATCTGCGCGGCACCGGGGACTCCGCGGTGCCGGCGGACCCTGCCACCTACCGCTGCGACCGGCTCGTGGACGACGTGGAGGCGCTCCGGGTCCATCTGGGACTGGAGCGGATGGACGTGCTGGCCCACTCGGCGGCCGGCAGCCTGGCGATGCTGTACGCGGGCCGGTACCCCCAGCGGGTGGCACGGCTCGTGCTCGTCACCGCCACACCGTGGGCACTGGGGCGACCGGCGACTGTCGAGCACCGTCTGGCCGCGGCCCGGCTGCGCACGGACGAACCGTGGTTCGCGCGGGCGTACCCGGTGTTCGAGGCATGGCTCGGGGGCGACGAGGAGGCCGACGAGGACCTGACGGCCTTCGCCGGATTCTTCTACGGACGCTGGGACGACACCGCCCGTGCGCACGCGGCCGCGCTGGACGATCAGGTGAACGACGCCGCCGGGGACGTCTACTTCTCCGACGGAGCCTTCGACCCGGTCGCCACCCGGCGGGCGCTCGGCCGGGTCGCCGCGCCCGTGCTGGTTCTCGCCGGCGAGGTCGACGGCGGTCCCCGCCCCGAGCTCGCCCGAGTGGCCGCCGAGGCCTTCGTGGACGCCGAGTTCGCCGTACAGCCGGGCGCCGGACACTATCCCTGGCTCGACAACCCGGAGTGGTTCACGGGCCGGGTCACGGCGTTCCTCGACGGCCGTCGGACCGCCGGGCCGTCGGCGTGACGGTGAGGCCGGTGACGAGGGGGCCTCACCGGTCCTCGGCCACCGCCACCTCGCGTGCCCAGCGGTAGTCCGCCTTGCCGCTCGGGGAGCGGCGGACGGTGTCGGTGATCACCAGCTGGCGCGGGATCTTGTATCCGGCGAGGTGGGCGCGGCAGTGGGTCTGGATGTCCTCCAGGGACGGCCGCCGCGCGCCCGCGCGCAGCTGCACCACGGCCGCCACATGGCTGCCCCAGCGCACGTCCGGCACCCCGGCCACCAGGGCGTCGTACACGTCGGGGTGGGACTTCAGCGCCTGCTCGACCTCCTCTGGGTACACCTTCTCGCCGCCGGTGTTGATGCACTGAGAGCCGCGGCCGAGCACGGTGACCACGCCCTCCTCGTCGACGGTGGCCATGTCGCCCAGCAGCACCCACCGTTCGCCGTCCTTCTCGAAGAAGGTCTCGGCGGTTTTCCGCGGGTCGTTGTAGTAGCCGAGCGGGACGTGCCCGCACTGCGCGACCCGGCCGGTCCCACCGGCGGCGATCGGCTCGTACGTCGCCGGATCCACGACCTGCGTACGGGAGTTGACGCGGATGCGGAAGCCGCGCTCGGGTCCCGAGTCCGCTGTCGCCGTACCGTTGAAGCCGGACTCGGAGGAGCCGAAGTTGTTCAGCAGCATGGCGTTCGGGACCAGTTCGGTGAACTGCCTGCGCACGGTGTCCGACATGATCGCGCCCGACGAGGAGACGCTGAACAGCGCCGAGCAGTCGGTGCCCTTCATGGGCCCGGCGAGCGCGTCGATGAGCGGGCGCAGCATCGCGTCGCCGACCAGCGACACGCTGGTGACCCGTTCCCGCTCGATGGTCCGCAGCACCTCCTCGGGCACGAACTTGCGGTGCAGCACGATGCGTTGGCCGAAGTTGAAGCCGATGAACGCGGTCAGGGTGGAGGTGCCGTGCATGAGCGGCGGGGTGGGGAAGAACGTGATGCCCGCGCCGCCCGCGGCGACGCGCTCCGCGAGCTCGTGCGGTGCGCGCACCGGCTCGCCGGTCGGCGCCCCGCCGCCGAGCCCGGCGAAGAACAGGTCCTCCTGGCGCCACATCACGCCCTTGGGCAGGCCCGTGGTGCCGCCGGTGTAGATGATGAACTGGTCGTCGCCCGACCGGGCCGGGAACCCGCGGCCGGGGTCGCCCGCGGCCTCCGCCTCGCCGAACGGCACGGCCGCCGGGTCCATCCCGGGCGTCGCGTCCGCCGGCGCCCCGACCCGCAGCAGATGCCGCAGCTTCGGCGCCCGGGGCAGCGCCGCCGCCACCCGGTCGGTGAACTCCGCGTCGAAGACCAGCGCTACCAGGTCGGCGTCCCGGTAGAGGTAGGTCAGTTCCTCCTCCACGTACCTGTAGTTGACGTTCACCGGCACGATCCGTGCCTTGAGGCACCCGAGGACCGTCTGGAGGTACTCGACGCCGTTGTAGAGGTGCAGCCCGAGGTGTTCGCCGGGGCGGATCCCGGCGCCGACGAGGTGGTGGGCGACCCGGTTGGCCGCGGCGTCCAGCTCCGCATAGGTCAGCCGGCGTTCCGTGCCCGTGCCGGGGTGGTCGATGTAGACCAGTGCCTCGCGGTCCGGCACCACGTCGACGACCGACTCGAACAGGTCGGCAAGGTTGTACTCCACCGTTCCTCCTGACCCCGGGGGTGCCTGGCATCCGACGGTTCGCCGGTCATCAGAGCAAAGGGCGGGGCAACAGGGAAGGGTTCGCGCCAAGAAATCTGACTACCTGTCAGAAAACCCTTGAAGTGCCTCCTCCGCTCCTGCAACCTGTTCTCGTTCTCGAGAGGGGAGATGGGCGATGGGTGGGACGGAACACCTCACCGTGCGGCGCGAGGGCGCCACACTCGTGCTCACGCTCAACCGGCCGGACGCCAGGAACGCGCTCTCGCTGGGGATGCTCGTCGGCCTGTACGACGGCTGGGTCGAGGCCGACGAGGACGACACCGTCCGCTCGGTCGTCCTCACCGGTGCGGGCGGCTCCTTCTGCGCCGGGATGGACCTCAAGGCCCTGGCCGGGCAGGGGATGGACGGCGAGCGCCACCGCGACCGGCTCACCGCCGACCCCGACCTGCACTGGAAGGCGATGCTCCGCCACCACCGCCCGCGCAAGCCGGTGATCGCGGCCGTCGAGGGGTACTGCGTCGCGGGCGGCACGGAGATCCTCCAGGGCACCGACATCCGGGTGGCCGGCGAGTCCGCGACCTTCGGGCTCTTCGAGGTCAGGCGGGGCCTGTTCCCGATCGGCGGCTCCACGGTCCGGCTGCAACGGCAGATCCCGCGCACCCACGCCCTGGAGATGCTGCTCACCGGCCGCCCCTACACCGCCCGGGAGGCGGCCGGGATCGGCCTGATCGGACACGTCGTCCCCGACGGCACCGCCCTGGCGAAGGCCCTGGAGATCGCCGAACTGGTCAACTCCTGCGGCCCGCTCGCCGTGGAGGCGGTCAAGGCCTCGGTGTACGAGACCGCCGAGATGACCGAGAGCGACGGGCTCGCGGCCGAACTCAAGCGCGGCTGGCCGGTGTTCGACACCGCCGACGCCCGGGAGGGCGCCCGTGCCTTCGCGGAGAAACGGCCGCCCGTCTACAAGCGCGCCTGACGCGCGCGTCCGCCCTCCGCGACCTGCCCGCCTGACCCGCGCAGCCGACCCGCGCCGCGTCCGACCCACGCGTCCGACCCCGCCGAGGAGAGAGAGCCGCCATGCCCGAAGTCCTCAAAGCCCCGCTCGCCGTCGAGTTCCCCTTCACCCGCTCCCTCGGTCCGGTGCAGAGCGCCTTTTTGACCGGCCTGCGCGAACGCGTGGTCCTCGGGGTGCGCACGGCCGACGGCCGCGTCCTCGTGCCGCCCGTCGAGTACGACCCCGTCACCGCCGACGAGCTGCGCGACCTCGTCGAGGTCGGCGCCACCGGCACGGTCACCACCTGGGCCTGGAACCACGAACCCCGCCGCGGCCAGCCCCTCGCCACGCCCTTCGCCTGGGTCCTGGTCCGCCCGGACGGCGCCGACACCGCCCTGCTGCACGCCCTGGACGCCCCCGGCCCGGACGCCGTGCGCACCGGCATGAGGGTCCGGGTCCGCTGGGCCGCCGAACGCACCGGCGCCATCACCGACATCGCCTGCTTCGAGCCGTACGACGGACCCGCCGAGGAGGCGGGCACGCAACCTGAGCCGCACAGCGGGGAGTTCGAGGACGCCGTCACCGGAATCGTCGCCCCGGCCCGACTCGACTACACCTACACGCCCGGCCGCGCCCAGGCCGCCTACCTCGACGCGCTCGGCGGGCGGCGGACCGTCGGCGAGCGCTGCCCGTCCTGCCGGAAGGTGTACGTCCCGCCCCGGGGCGCCTGCCCCACCTGCGGCGTCGCCACCGATGAGCGGGTCGAGGTGGGCCCGCGCGGCACCGTCACCACCTTCTGCATCGTCAACATCAAGGCCAAGAACCTCGACATCGAAGTCCCCTACGTCTACGCCCACATCGCCCTCGACGGCGCCGACCTCGCGCTGCACGGCCGGGTCGGCGGCATCCCCTACGACCAGGTGCGCATGGGCCTGCGGGTCGAACCGGTGTGGACGCCCGACGCCCGCTTCCCCGACCACTACCGGCCCACCGGCGAACCCGACGCGGACTACGACACCTACAAGGAGCTGCTGTGACGCGCGCACAAGCCCCCGGGGGCCGCGAGATCGCCGTCGTCGCCTTCGCCCAGACCGACCACCGGCGCACCACCGACGAGCTCTCCGAGGTGGAGATGCTCATGCCCGTCCTGCACGAGGTACTGGACCGGACCGGCCTGAAGACCGCCGACATCGACTTCACCTGCTCCGGCTCCTGCGACTACCTGGCCGGCCGCGCCTTCTCCTTCACCCTCGCCCTCGACGGCGTCGGCGCCTGGCCCCCGATCTCCGAGTCGCACGTCGAGACGGACGGCGCGTGGGCCCTCTACGAGGCATGGACCAAACTGCTCACCGGGGACGCCGACACCGCCCTGGTCTACTCGTACGGCAAGTCCTCGCCCGGCTCGCTGCGCGATGTGCTGACCCGGCAGCTCGACCCGTACTACGTCGCGCCGCTGTGGCCGGACTCCGTGGCCCTGGCCGCGCTCCAGGCGCAGGCCCTCATCGACGCCGGCGACACCGACGAGTCCGCGCTCGCCGCCGTCGCCGCCCGCAGCAGGACCGCCGCCGGCGCCAACCCGCACGCCCAGCTGCGCGGCCCGGTGCCGCACGGCGGGCACACCGTACGTCCGCTGCGCACCGGGGACTGCCCGCCCGTCGGGGACGGCGCCGCCGCGGTGATCCTCGCCGCGGGGGAGCGGGCCCGGCAGCTGTGCGCGCGGCCCGCCTGGATCCGCGGCATCGACCACCGCATCGAGGCGCACGGCCTGGGCGTGCGCGACCTGACCGACTCGCCCTCCGCCCGGCTCGCCGCCGAACACGCCGGGGCCTTCGAAGCCCCCGTCGACACCGCGGAGTTGCACGCCCCGTTCACCTCGCAGGAGGTGGTGCTGCGCAAGGCGCTGCGGCTCGACGACCGGGTACGCGTCAACCCCTCCGGCGGGGCGCTCGCCGCCAACCCGATGATGGCCGCCGGACTGATCCGCATCGGCGAGGCAGCCGCCGCCGTCCACCGGGGGGAGTCCGACCGGGCGCTCGCCCACGCCACCTCCGGCCCCTGTCTGCAACAGAACCTGGTCGCCGTACTCGAAGGGGATCCGCGATGAGCAAGGAGCCCGTGGCCGTCGTCGGGATCGGCCAGACCAAGCACGTGGCGGCCCGCCGGGACGTGTCGATCGCCGGACTGGTCCGCGAGGCCGCCCTGCGCGCGCTCGCCGACGCGGAGCTGACCTGGGCCGACATCGACGCCGTCGTCATCGGCAAGGCGCCCGACTTCTTCGAGGGCGTGATGATGCCCGAGCTGTACCTCGCCGACGCGCTCGGCGCGGTCGGCAAGCCGATGCTGCGGGTGCACACGGCCGGCTCCGTCGGCGGGTCCACCGCACTGGTCGCCGCGAACCTCGTCGCGGCCCGGGTGCACACCACCGTACTGACACTGGCCTTCGAGAAGCAGTCCGAGTCGAACGCCATGTGGGGCCTGTCCCTGCCGATCCCGTTCCAGCAGCCCCTGCTGGCCGGGGCGGGCGGGTTCTTCGCACCGCACGTACGGGCCTACATGCGCCGCAGCGGAGCCCCCGACACGGTCGGCTCGCTGGTCGCCTACAAGGACCGGCGCAACGCGCTGAAGAACCCGTACGCCCATCTGCACGAGCACGACATCACGCTGGAGAAGGTCCAGGCCTCGCCGATGCTGTGGGACCCCGTCCGCTACTCGGAGACCTGCCCGTCCTCCGACGGCGCCTGCGCGATGGTCCTCACCGACCGGGCCGGCGCGGCCCGCGCACCCCGGCCGCCCGCCTGGATGCTCGGCGGCGCCATGCGCAGCGAGCCCACCCTCTTCGCCGGCAAGGACTTCGTCTCCCCCCGGGCCGGCCGGGACTGCGCCGCCGACGTGTACCGGCAGGCCGGCATCGCCGACCCGCGCCGCGACATCGACGCCGTCGAGATGTACGTACCGTTCTCCTGGTACGAGCCCATGTGGCTGGAGAACCTCGGCTTCGCCGAGGAGGGCGGCGGCTGGAAGCTCACCGAGGCGGGCGTGACCGAACTGGACGGCGACCTTCCGGTGAACATGTCGGGCGGGGTGCTGTCCGCCAACCCCATCGGCGCCTCCGGCATGATCCGCTTCGCCGAGGCGGCCCTCCAGGTACGCGGCCAGGCCGGGGAACACCAGGTCGACCGGGCCCGCAGAGTGCTCGGGCACGCCTACGGGGGCGGATCCCAGTTCTTCTCCATGTGGCTGGTGGGGGCGCAACCCCCGGACGCCTGAGAAGGGGCCCGCGGGCACCGGGGGACAGGTGCCCCGAAGGTCCCTCTCACGTGGCCTGTCGGCCGTGGGAACCGGTCGCTAGGCTGGCCCGCGGACGACGAATCGGGAGGAGCACGGACGTGGCCGAGAGCACCATCCAGATGCAGCCGCTCGCGGGCTGGGACAAGCCGGAGCTGGACCTCAGCAACGCCGAGTGGCAGTCCAGCAGCCGAGGCCGAGGGGATGTTCAGATCGCTTTTGTCGAGGGATTCATCGCCATGCGCAACAGCGGCCGCCCGGAGAGCCCTTCCCTGATCTTCACACCGGCGGAGTGGGGCGCGTTCGTCTCCGGCGCGCGGGAAGGGGAGTTCGACCTCACCTGAACCGCGGGCCGATCCGGGCGTGTCGCACCCGTTTTTCCGGACACGCGACCTGGTACGCCGTCCTGGGGCCGATGCCTGAGCCAGGCTGACCCCAGGAACGGGAAGGTCGTATTCCGGAGGTGAGGAACCATGAGCGCCCTGCCGGTCATCGCGGCGGTCGACGGCTCGGACGACAGCATGCGCGCCCTGGAGTGGGCCCTCGACACGGCCCGCAGGCGAGCGGCACTGCTGAAGGTGGTCCATGTGCGGGAGTTCGCCGCCTGGGTGCCGGCCGCCGTCCCGGTGGCCGCCCCGCCCACGGCGGAGGACCCCGTTCTGAGCCAGGTCCGGGAGCTCCTGGCTGGGCGCGCCGACCTGCCGGAGACGGAGTACGTCGCCGTCGACGGCGCCACCGGCGCCACACTGCCCGAACTGGGCTCGGCCGCCCAGCTCCTGGTGCTCGGCTCCCGGGGCCGCGGCGGCTTCGCCAGCCTGCTGCTCGGCTCCAACGGGCTGGCCGCCGCCCGGGACGCGGCCTGCCCGGTCGTCGTGGTGCCCCGGCCCGACCGCCAGGTCGACGACGCGCCGCCCGCCGCACCCGGGCCCCGCGTGGTCGTCGGCCTGAACGTGGACGCCCCCGACGACGCCACCCTCGCCTTCGCCTTCGCCGAGGCGGCGCTGCGCTCGGCCCGGCTCCAGCTGGTCGCCGCCTACACATGGCCGATCCAGATCTGGGGGACGCCCGGCGAGATCCTCCCGCCGGTGGTCGAACAGGGGGCCGTGGAGAGCGAGACGCGCACCCTCGCGGAGGGCTTCCTCGCCCCGCACCGCGAACGGCATCCCGATGTCGCGGCCGAGACGTACGTGCCGCCCGGCGACGCGGCGGGGCACCTCGTCGCGGCCTCCAAGGACGCCGAACTCCTGGTCGTGGGCCGCCACCGCCGCCGTCTCCTCAAGCCCGGCCACCTGCTGGGCTCCGTCACCCACGCCGTCCTGCTGCACGCGGCGTGCCCCATCGCGGTGGTGCCGCCCGCGCCCGCGGAGGAGTGACGCGGACCGCCCCCGAGGGTCCGGCGAACGGGACCGGTGAACGGGTCCGGTGAACGGGTCCGGTGAACGGGTCCGGCGAACGGGTCCGGCGAACGGGACCGGCCCGGAGACCCGTCCGGAGACCGGCCTTGCGGTGGGTCTTGCGGCCGGTCCCGTTCGGCCCGTGCCGCACACGTCCGTTCGGCCTTGCCCCGTACGGGTGTCGGGCTGACGTTCGCCCTGCCCCGTACGGGTGCCGTCCCGGCGTCCGGCCCCGCGCTGTACGGGTGCCGGTCCGGGGTCCTGGCCCGCGCCGTACGAGTGCCGGTCGGACGCCCGGCCCCGCGCTGTACGGGTGCCGGTCCGGGGTCCTGGCCCGCGCCGTACGAGTGCCGGTGGAATGCGCGGGCCCGCGCCGCACGAGTGCCGGTCCGGGGTCCTGGCCCGCGCCGTACGAGTGCCGGTGGAATGCCCGGCCCCGCGCCGCACGAGTGCCGGTCCGGTGTCGTGTCCGGGCCTGCCGCGTGCGGAGGCCGGGCCGGCCGTCGGCCCCGCTCGGGGCATCGCCCGACCTCGCCCGTACGCTGCCCGCGGCCTGCCCCGGCACTCTCCCCGACGGCCGTCGCGCCGGGTCCGCCACGGGCTCGGGCCGAGGGCTCGGACGAGGCGGCCGGGCCGCCCCCGTACACCGCCCCGCGCGACACCGGAAGGACGCCGCGAAGACTTCCACGGGTAAAGCTCAAGGGCGGGTCGTACCCGCCCCGCAAGGCGTACGCTGAGCTGCCTGTAGGTCACGGTGTGCGCCCGCTCCCCGCGCGGGTGGATCATCGTGACAGGGGGTGCAACCATGGGGCAGTACTTCGCACGCGGCAGCAGGACGATCTACGAGCGCGAGAGCGAACTCGCCGCCGTCGACCAGGCGTTGGGCGAGCTGACCGGTCTGCGCGCGGACGGTGCCGAACCGTCCGACCGGCCGCGCGGCGCGCTGCTCGCCTTCGCCGGGCACGCGGGCATCGGCAAGACCACCCTCCTCGCCGAGGTCCGCCGCCGGGCCGTCGCCCGCGGCTGCACCGTGCTCTCCGCCCGGGGCGGGGACCAGGAACAGCGCGTCGCCTTCCACGTCGCCCGGCAACTGCTCCAACCGCAGTTCGCGGGCACGTCGGAGACCGAACTGCGCTCCTCGCTGGGCAGTTGGTACGACATCGTCGGACCCGCGCTCGGCATCTGCGCCCCCACCGAAGGCGCCCCGCCCGACCTCCAGGGCCTGCGCGACGGACTCGACTGGGTGCTCACCCATCTCGCCGTCCAGCGCGCCCCGATGGTCCTCCTGCTCGACGACGCGCACTGGGCCGACCCCGAATCCCTGGGCTGGCTGGCCGCGTTCGCCCCGCGCGCCGAGGAACTCCCGCTGCTGGTCGTCGTCGCCTACCGGCCCGACGAACTCCCCGAGCATGCAGAGTCGTTCCGCCGCCTGCCCGGACGGGCGGGCGGACGCCCGCTCGACCTGGAGCCGCTGAGCGCCGCCGCCGTCGCGGGCCTGGTCCGCGAGGCGGTAGGCGGCCACGCCGACGACGCGTTCTGCCACGAGTGCTGGGCCGTCACCGCTGGGAACCCGTTCGAGACCGTCGAGCTGACCGCCAAGGTGCGCGACCGTGGGCTCAACCCGACCGAGGACGGCGCCCATCTGCTGCGCGACCTCGCGGCCGCCGCCAAGGGCAGCGGCCTGATCTCCCGCATCGAACGGCTCGGCAGCTCCACCGTCCGCTTCGCCTGGGCGTGCGCCGTGCTCGGCACCGAGATCCCCCTGGACCTCGCCGCCGCCGTCGCCGGGCTCGGCCACGAGGAGGCCGCCGACGCCGCCGACGCCCTGCGCGAGGCGCGCGTCCTGACCGGCGAGAGCACCCTGGAGTTCGTCCACCCCCTCATCGCCACCTCCGTCTACCGCAACATCTCCGCCGGTTTCCGGGTCGCCCTGCACGGCCAGGCCGCCTGGTGCGTCGTCGACGCCGGGCTCGGCCCCGCGGCCGCCGCCCGCCACCTCCTGGAGACCCACCCCGAAGGCGACCCCTGGGTCGTCCAGCAGCTGCGCGCCGCCGCCGGCGAGACCCTCAGGGCCGGCGCCCCCGACGCCGCCCGCAGCTACCTGGCCCGCGCCCTGCGCGAACCCCCTGCCGCCGGCGACCGGGCCGCCATCCTGTACGAGCTGGGCTGCGCCTCCCTGCTCACCGAACCGGCGACCACCGTCAACCACCTGCGCGCCGCCCTCGAAGAGCCCATCGCCGACCCCGAACTGCGCCACCACATCGTCTACCGCCTCTCCCAGGTCCTCGCCCACAGCGACCGGCTCGCCGAGGCCTGCGACACCCTGGCCGGCGCGATCCGCGTCACCGACGACGCCCGGGTCAGACTGCGCATGGCCTCCGAGGAGTTCATGTGGAACGCCTTCCGCGCCGACGAACCCGACCACCCCGCCCGCTCCCGCCGTCTCGCCCGGCTCGCCGACCGGCTCAAGGGCCGTGACCTCACCGAGCGGTACATCATCGGCCTGCGCACCTGGGACGCCATCCAGCGCGGCGAGCCCGCCCAGGTCGCCTTCCACCACGCCGAGCGCGCCCTCGCCGGCGGCCTCGGCTGGGCCGAACCCGACCGCGGCTTCGAGGTGCCCGTCCTGGTCGCCCTCGCCTACATGTACGCCGACCGTCCGGGCCGCACCGAGGAGCTCTTCGCCGCGGGCATCGCCGATTTCGAACGACAGGGCTGGCGCGGCGCCCATCTCTCCTTCGCCTACACGATCCTCGGCTACGTACGCCACCGGCGCGGCCGGCTCGCCGAGGCCGAGGACTTCGTCCGTGCCGGGCTGCGGCTGGCCGAACGCGTCGGTCCCGGTACCCCCGCCCACTGGTACGCGGTCGGCACCCTCATCGAGGTGCTGATCGCCCGCGGCCGGGTCGCCGAGGCCACGCAGGTCGCCGACCTCCACTGCTTCTCCGCGCCCTTCCCGGCGGCCGTCGTCTTCCCCGACGCCCAGACCGTGTACGGCGAGCTGCTGCTCGCCCGCGGGCTGACCGAGGAGGCGGCGGCCGAGCTGTCCGCCGCGGGCCGCCGCCTCGACCCGCGCGGCATCCGCAACCCGGCCTGGTGCCCCTGGCAGCTGCATCTCGCCCGCGCCGTGGCCCACGACGACCCCGAACGCGCCGTGGCCATCGCGTACGAAGCGCTCGCCCGCGCCCGCCAGTTCGGCGCCCCCTCCACGATCGGCCAGGCACTGCGTGCCGCCGCCGAGGTCTCCTCGGGCTCCGTCCGCATCAAGTACCTGGAGGAGTCGGTCTCCCACCTGGAGCGCTCCCCGGCCGCCTACGAGCTCGCCTGCGCACTGGTCTCCCTGGGCACCGAACTGCACCGCGCCGGCCGCGCCGAGGAGGCCGCCGACCACCTCTACCGGGGCCTGGAGACCGCGGCGCAGTGCGGCGCCGACGGACTCGTCCGGACCGCCCGCGACGGACTGGCCGCCGCCGGGCTGCGCCCGCGCCGACTGCACACCGACGAGACCGACACGCTCACCGCGCGTGAACGCACCGCGGCCGGGCTGGCGGCCCGGGGCCGCAGCGACACCGAGATCGCCGCCGAACTGGACACCGACGAGCCGACCGTCGTACGTCTGCTCTCGGCGGTCTGCCGCAAGATCGGCACGGACCGTACGGGACTGCCGACGGCCCTGGCCGACCACCTTCCGGACTGACCCCGGCCGGCACCCGAACGGATCACGGCGGCCGGAGATCCGCGGGCCCCGCCGACCGCGGGGCCGGCCGACCCCGTCGGCGCGGCCGCCGCGGCCTGCGCCGCGCCCCGCGCACCCCAGCGGACCGCGGCGCCGCCATGGACAACGGCCCGCCCACACGTCGCCGAACACGCGCGGGCACGTACCATGGCGACATGTCGTTCCTCCGCCGCCGCAGCGCCACTCCCGCCGGGCCCGACTTCGACGTCCTGGCCATGGACCCGGGCGACTGGCCCGGCAATCTGGGCGCGGGCCTGCTGCCCGCCCCCGACGGCAGCTGCCAGGGCGTCTTCCTGCGCTACGACCTCTTCGGCGGTCGCGGCCCCGCGATGATCATCGGCAATCTGCCCGAGGGCTCCCCGGCCCGCGAGGTCGCCGAGGGCGAGATCCCCTTCGAGGTGGCCCAGCTCCTGCTGGCGCTGGAGAACGACGAGGAGGTCACCGTCGTCGGCACCGAGGACATGCCCGTGATGCAGGGCGACAACCTGCTGATCGTGCGTCGGCTGAAGCTGTCCGAGGGCCGCATCTCCTGTGTGCAGTTCGACCGCAGCGACAACGTCCTGGTGACCATCGCGGCCTGGGACCGCCCCATCACCGACGACCTGTACGCCCTGCTGAAGCCGCTCCCGGCGGAGCTTTTCCAGCAGGGCTGACCCGGCAGGGCCGACCGGCACCGGTCACGCCGGCACCGGTCGGGCCCCGGCGTCCGTCAGTGGGACGACGGCACGGCGTCGACGTCCGCGGCGCGCACGAACTCCACCCGGTGGCCGTACTGGATCTCGTAGTACTGGTCCTTGCCGACGACCACCTTGTGCGAGTCGGTGGCGAAGGTGACCGAGTAGAAGTACTCGCCCGGCACCTTCTCGCCGGCCGCGTACCGCTGGCCCGCCGGGATCCGGTACGGCAACGGTGACACCGCCTGGGCCGGGACCCCCGCCGGGTACGCCTCCTTCTCCGGGTAGGCACGCCCGTAGACGGGGATGCTGTCGAGGCCCGCCTTCGGCGTGATCACGAGCCCGGACGCGTCCACGGCGGTCGGCTGCTTCTTCGGGTTCTGGAACCAGGCCTTCTGGCCCAGGAACCAGATCGCCGTCCAGTCGCCCCAGTGGTCGGCGACCGCGTACCGCTGGCCGGTCGACGCCCGCGAGGACAGGTCGTTCACGTTGTCGGTCGGTGCCGTCCCCAGACCGATGTCCTTGATCAGCGCGGAATTAGTGTCGTGGTCGGAGTACAGCCGCACCGCACTGGAGCCATGGGCGTCGCAGGGCACGCCCTTGGTCACACAGCCCGTGAACACCGGCTGGTTGGCCGTGTAGCGGGGGAGGATCGTCACCAGGCCGCCGTCCTTCTTCGCGGAGCGCTTGAAGGGGTGGTCGAGGAGCTCGAAGTAGTGGCGCCAGTCCCAGTAGGGCCCGGGGTCGGTGTGCATGCCGGGGATGGTCGACGTGGTCGGGCCGGGCACGGTGTCGTGACCGAGGATGTGCTGCCGGTCCAGCGGGATGCCGTACTTCGTGGCCAGGTACTTCACCAGGCGGGCCGACGAGCGGTACATGGCCTCCGTGTACCAGGTGTCCGGCGCGGCGAGGAAGCCCTCGTGCTCCAGGCCGATCGACTTGGCGTTGATGTACCAGTTGCCCGCGTGCCAGGCCACGTCCTTCGCCTTGACGTGCTGGGCGACGTGGCCGTCGGTGGAGCGCAGCGTGTAGTTCCACGACACATAGGTCGGGTCCTGGACGAGGCTGATGGTCCCGTCCCAGGCGCCCTCGGTGTCGTGGATGACGATGTACCTGATGCTCTGCGACGCCGGGCGGTCGCCCACGTCGTGGTTGCCGTAGTCGTTGTCGCCGAACTCCGCGTACGGCGCCGGGATCCACTCGCAGGAGACCGTCTTCGGGCACTCCGTGCCGGCGGCGGAGACCGTGCGCAGGCCCGTGCTGGCCAGCTGCCCGGTGTCGGGCGCGAGGTCCGGCTGCGCGGCCAGGGCGACCCGCTGGCCGGCGTCGGTGGTGCGCTCCTCGCCGGTGTGCAGCACGTCGTACACGTCGTTCGCGTAGGCCGCCGCCGTGGCGGTGTCGTCCGCGCCGGAGAACCGGGCGACCGCGCCGTACCAGTCGGCCGGATCGGCGCTCAGCGGCTCGCCCAGGCCCCGCTGGGCGGCGGCGAGCAGCGCGGCCCCGCCCGCCACGTTGGCGGCGGGGTCGGTGCGCAGGGCCTCGGCGCTCAGGCCGGTCAGCTCGGCGGCCTTCGGCAGCGTCTTGAGGCGGTCGGGGAGCTGGGCGTCGCGCGGCACCTCGGTGGTGCGGACCCCGGTGGTGGGGATCTTGGCGGGACGGGCGCTGTCGCCGCGCGCGTCCTCCGTGCCGTCGCTGTGGTGCGAGGCCTGCGCGAGCGCGGTGCGGGCGTCGGTGAGGTGCATCGGGCCGTAGCCGCCGGTGACGCTCGGCGCTCCGTCGTGCGTGTCCCAGCGGGACTGGAGGTAGGAGACGCCGAGCAGGACGCTCTGCGGTACGTGGTAGGTGGCGGCCGCGTCGGCGAACGCCCGCTGGAGGCGGTCCGTCGGGTCCGTGGCGCCGGCGGACGGAGCGGCGCCGAGCAGGGGCAGCAGCAGGGCCGCGCAGGCCACGGTGCCCGCGGCTGCGCGGGCGTGTCTGCGCCCGGTGGTTCGGTCGGGGGCGGTGGCGTTTCCGGGCAAGGCAGCCTCCTGGGGCGATCGGGCGCGATGAGACGTGCGGGGCCGGGCGTGTCAGTGGTACCGGCTCTCCGACGATCCGTCAATCATGCGCAGAAGGAGGCGATTTCCCATGTCAGCAGGGGGACGGCGAGTTTCGTGGCGACGGCTCGCGGGCCTGCGGGGCGTCAGTGGAGTACACCAATGGCCGTGCGGGACGGCCGTCGGTGGGACTAGGTCCGCGGTGTGTGTCGTCGGTGGGACACGCGCCGCGGACCGTCATCGCTGTCAGCGGGTGCCGACCGCCGCGCGAACGGCCTTGCGGGCCAGCTGGCAGTCGTCGTGCAGCCGTCGCAGCAGCAGCCGCTGCTCCTCGCCGTTCGGCACGGCACTCGGTGCGGCCGCGTTCGGTGCGGCCGGGGCCGCCTCGTTCAGCGAACGCTGCACGGCGGTCTCGTAGGTACGGATCTCGCGGGTCAGGACGAGCATCAGGTTCACCAGGAACGCGTCCCGTGACGCCGGTCCCGCCGACTGGGCGATCTGGCTGATCTGCCGACGGGCCGCCGGTGCGTCCCCGAGCACCGACCACAGCGTCGCCAGGTCGTATCCCGGGAGGTACCAGCCCGCGTGCTCCCAGTCCACCAGCACTGGACCGGCCGGTGAGAGCAGGATGTTCGAGAGCAGGGCGTCGCCGTGGCAGAACTGGCCCATGCCCTGCCGGCCCGCGGAGAGCGCGATGCCGTGCAGCAGCTTCTGGAGGTCGCCCATGTCCCGGTCGGTGAGCAGCCCCAGCTCGTGGTCGCGGGAGATACGGGCCGCGTAGTCCAGCGGTGCGTCGAAGGTCCCCGCCGACGGACGCCAGGCGTTGAGCCGGCAGATCGCGCCGAGGGCCGCCCGGATGTCGGTACGGGGCGGAGCCTCGGCGGGGTGCCGCTGGAGGGCCGCCACCCGGCCGGGCATCCGCTCGATCACCAGGGTGCAGTTGTCCGGGTCCGCCGCGATCAGTCTCGGCACCCGCACCGGGGGGCGCTGCCGGACGAACGTGCGGTACGCAGCTATTTCGTGGCGGTACCGCTCGGCCCATACGGGCGAGTGGTCGAGTAAGCACTTGGCGACGGCCGTGCTGCGTCCCGTCGTACCGACGAGGAGGACCGAGCGGCCGCTTCGGCGCAGCACCTGCACCGGGCTGAACTCCGGGCAGATCCGGTGCACCGACGCGATCGCCGCGCGCAGCTGGGCGCCCTGCGGACCGGACAAGTCGAGTCTCCCGCTGAGCGGTTGCGTACCGACGCCCGGGGCCCGCCGCGGCCGGCCCGCACCGATGACGGGGGTCGCGGTCGACCGCGCGGGGTCGAGGTAGGGGCCGCTGCCGCCCGGGCGGGGGTGCAGGAGCCGGGGCGGGGCGGACACGGAGGACGATGCTGCGTACATGGGCGAAACAGATCCCTTCGTGTGCCTGCGACGTCAGTGCGCTGCCCGGCCCGGCCGCCCGGGTGCACCCTGGGGAGTGTCCCTCGGCGACCGGGTCGGGGTGGCGCGTTCCTACCTGACACCCGTCGCCCCCTGGCACACCATCTGGCGCACCCTGGCGAAGCCTGGCGAATAGTCGCCCGGCAACTCTCACCGGGCTACATTCAACTCAGCCGAGAACCTGGGGGCTTGACGTGAGCGGAGAACCCAACACCCGTCTATCGGACCTGTTCGGCCTGGCCGGCTGGTCCAAGGGCGAACTCGCGAGGCTGGTCAACCGGCAGGCGGCGGCCATGGGCCACCCCCAACTGTCGACCGACACCTCACGGGTGCGGCGGTGGATCGACATGGGAGAGATCCCGCGCGATCCGGTGCCGCGGGTACTGGCAGCCCTGTTCACCGAGCGACTCGGCCGTGTCGTGACCATAGAGGACCTAGGTCTGGTCCGGCACGGGCGTGCGGGGAAGCGGCAGGGCGCCGGGAGTGAGGAACATCCCGACGGTGTGCCGTGGGCGCCCGAGCGGACTGCCGCGGTCCTCACCGAATTCACGGGAATGGACCTCATGCTCAACCGACGCGGCTTGGTGGGCGCGGGTGCCGCGCTCGCCGCCGGATCCGCCCTCAGCAGCGCCATGCACGACTGGCTGCACACCGATCCGACCCTTTCCGCCGACGCTCCCCGCTACGACCAGCCCCTGCACGTCGATCCCGCCGGGTTCGACCGCTACGAGGCCGCGCCCGTCGGGGCGCAGGAGGTCGAGGAACTGGAGCGTTCCGTCGAGGTGTTCCGGGCCTGGGACGCGGCCCGCGGCGGCGGCCTGCAACGCAAGGCCGTGGTGGGCCAGCTCAACGAGGTGGGAGGCATGCTCGCCTACCACCATCCTCCGCATCTCCAGCGACGCCTGTGGGGCGTCGCCGCCAACCTCGCCGTCCTCGCGGGCTGGATGTCGCACGACGTCGGTCTGGAGCCCACGGCCCAGAAGTACTTCCTCATCGCCGCCCATGCCGCCCGTGAGGGCGGGGACCGGCCGCGCGCCGGGGAGGCGCTGTCCAGGGCGGCCCGCCAGATGGTCCATCTGGGGCGGCCCGGCGACGCGTTGGACCTGATGGGCCTCGCCAAGTCCGGTGTGGGCGACGAGGTGCTGCCGCGCACCCGGGCGATGCTCGACACCGTGGAGGCCTGGGCGCAGGCGTCGATGGGCAAGGGGCAGGCGATGCGCCGCACCCTCGGGCAGGCGGAGGACCTCTTCGTCTCCGACCGGGCGGACCGCGAGGCACCGGACTGGATGCAGACCTTCAAGGAGGAGGACCTGTACGGCATGCAGGCCCTGGCCTACCGCACGCTGGCCGAGCACGACCCGGCAGCGGCCGTGCACGCCCAGCACTACGCGGAGAAGGCCCTGGCCCTGCGGGTCGACGGACGGCAGCGGTCGAAGATCTTCGACTTCCTGTCGATGGCCTCCGCCTGCTTCATCGCGGACGACCCCGAACAGGCCGACCGCTACGCCCGGCTCGCGCTGGTGTCGATGGGCTCGAACTCCTCGCACCGCACCTGGGACCGGCTGCGCCAGATGTACCGGCTCACCGCGGAGTACGCCGGCTATCCGAGGATCAGCGAACTGCGTGAGGAGATCCGGCTGGCGCTGCCGAAGACGGTGAAGCGCAGTGGCAGCGCGCGAGCCTGAGGGCTGCGTGCGGCCGCTGTCGTGAGCCGTACGGAGGCGACGGCAGAGCACGCCCGGCCCACCGGCTCGACCGGTGCCGACCGCGGGCCCGACCGACGACGACTATGCGACCACGACCGACGACGACAGCTGTACGGCCACAGCCGAAGACAGCTGTACGACCACGACCGGTGACAGCCGGCCGGTCACGAGGCCACGCGGGCCAGGAGCACACACGCGTCGTCCTGCCGCTCGGCCCCGCCGAACTCCTCCACGACCATCCGTACGCAGTCCTGCGCGGTGCGTGCCTCGCCGAAGCGCGGGGCCAGGTCGAGGAGCCGGTCCACGGCTGTGTCCCGGCTGCGCCCGGGGACCAGTCCGTCGGTGTGCAGCAGGAGCAGGTCGCCCACCTGGAGCGTCACTTCGGCCTGCCCGTAGACGGCGCCCGAGGTGGCGCCGAGCAGCACGCCGTCCGGGCAGTCGAGCCTGCGCCCCGTCCCGTCGCGGTACAGCAGCGGGGCGGGGTGTCCGGCCTGCGCCCACACCAGGGTGCGGGTGTCCGGGCGGTATCGGCAGCAGACCGCGCTGCCGAGGGCCGGCTGGACGGTGGCGTCGATCAACTGGTTCAGCAGTGCCATCAGTTGGGCGGGTGCGGTGCCGGCCATCGCCATGCCGCGCAGGGCGCCGAGGAGCATCGCCATGCCGGAGGTGACGGTGGGGCCGTGTCCGGTGAGGTCCCCGACGCTCAGCAGGGTCTCCCCGTCGGACAGTTCGAGCGCGTCGTACCAGTCGCCGCCGATCAGTGTGCTCGTCGAGGCGGGCAGGTAGTGGGCGGCCAGGTCGAGCGCGCGCGGTCCCTGGTGCGGCAGGCGCAGGGCGCCGCGCCACGGGGGCAGTACGGCCTCCTGGAGTTCGACCGCGAGCCGGTGCTCGGTCTGGGCCCGGTGCTGGTGGTGCCGCAGCGAGTCCTGGGACTCGGTCACCGCCCGCTGGGTGCGCCGCAGTTCGCTGACGTCGCGCAGAACCGCCCACATGGAGACGGTGCCGCCGTCGGCGTCGAGGACGGGCTCGCCCATCATGTGCACGGTGCGCAGCCCGCCGTCCGGGCGCCTGATGCGGAACTCGCCGTCGATGGGCCGGGCGTCGACCAGGCAGTCGGTGACCATGGCGGTCAGCAGCGCGCGGTCCTCGTCGAGCACCAGGGAGGGCAGCTCGTCGAGGGTGAGCGGGGGAGCGGCCGGGTCCCGGCCGAGGATCGCGAAGAGCTCGCCCGACCAGCTGGCCTCGTCGGTCAGCAGGTTCCACTCGGCGCTGCCGACCCGGCTGAGCAGGGAGCCGGTGCACGGCGCGGCGGGTGCGGGCGGCGGCGCGGGTGCCGTCCAGGGCGCGGGCGGCGCCTGCGGGCCGTCCCGCAACTGTGCCAAGTGTGCGTCCAGGTCGTTGAGTTGATGGAGCGCCAGATCGTACAGAGCGCGTTGCCAGCGTTCCTCGGGCTGGGACCCGTCGCCCGGTGCGTCGCGCCGTACGGCGTCCACCTCGCCCTTGAGCCGTCGCGCCTGCGATATCAGCGCGTCGACCGAACCGCGTCCGGGCGGCTGCGCGGCGGGGCGGTCCGCAGAGCGAGGGGACGGCATGACGCACTCCGATGCGGGAACGGTACGACCAAGGCTGACGGAAGGACCGTTACGACTGTTGCACAGCCCGCGACTCCGTGTAAGGGATTCGGCAACACCCGATCCGGTGGTGCTTCCGGCATATGTCAGCGTCTTCATGGTGCGGTGGGGTGGGGTGATTGACGTACGTGGTCCGAAGGGGCAAGTCGTAGACGGAGTACGTGCCTTGGCGGAGCGACGAGGCCTTCGGGCCGTGTCCGTTCATGCGTTCGACGCCTCTTTGTTCTATGAATGACCACATCGCCTATTCAGTGATGCAGGTCACATCAAATTGTTACCGTCTTCGCGTAATGCGAAGGCCCCCTACGGGGTCGTAAAGACAAGAACCGCGATCCGGCCGAGCGGCCAGCCAACCATCCGGGGGAGAACGACCATGGACGTCACCGTCGAGCAGCCAAGCCACGGCCGCCTGATCACCGCGGAGCAGCGGGAGCTTCCCGTCCCCGCCACCTTCCGCTACACCGCCGCCGACCCGCTCGCCGTCCATGTCGACTTCCCGCCCGAGGTCTCCCTCGACGGCGCGGGAGCCACCTGGACCTTCGGCCGTACGCTGCTGGAGGCCGGCCTCCAG